>JAKDKP010000139.1 GCA_030453285.1 Propionibacteriales bacterium | reverse complement strand
CGTGCCAGACTGACCTTGTGAGTGATCAGAGCACTGGACTGGGCGAGCCGAGCCGCACGCTGGCCTTGCTGTGGAGGACCTCCCCGGCACCTCGACGGAAAGGGCCGGCGCGGTCGGTCACGGTCGAGCAGGTGGTGCAGGCTGCACTGCGGCTGGCCGATGAGCAGGGCCTCGCCGCGGTGACGATGCGGGCTGTCGCCGACTCGGTGGGAGTCTCGGCGATGTCGATCTACACCTACGTTCCGGCCAAACCAGAACTGCTCGACCTGATGGTCGACTCGTGCTACGCCGCGATGCCCCGTACGACCTGGTCGGACCAGCCCTGGCGCACACGCCTCGCCGTTGTCGCCGAGGCCAACCGTGCTCTGCTGGTCGCACACCCGTGGCTCACCGAGGTGGCCGCCCTCAGCCGACCACCGTTGGGGCCGGGAGTGATGGCCAAGTACGAGCATGAGCTGGCGGCCTTCGACGATACCGGCCTGTCCGATCTCGACACCGACGCCGCGCTGACTCACCTGCTCGGCTTCGTGCAGGCGCACTGCCGAGCCGCTCACGATGCCGCGCGCAGCACCACCGATTCGGCGATGAGCGACGCCGAATGGTGGCAGGCCAACCAGCCGATCCTGGCCCGTGCCCTCGACCCGGACACCTACCCTCGGGCTGTACGGGTCGGCGCGGCCGCGGGCGAGGCCCAGGGTGGCGCCTGGGCGGCGGACCGACACTGGACCTTCGGACTGGCCCGCACCCTCGACGGCCTGGCCGCCTTGATCAACTCACAGACATGATCAACTCGCCCTGTTGGCAGCTACCGTGAGTGCGGTGACGAGTGTCGAGGAGTCCTCAGATGAGCGCAAGTGACAAAGCAGCGATCAGGGCCTGGTGGGCGCGACTGCCCAGCGAACACTTCATCGCGCTGAGTCCCCCCACGCGCAACCGCTACACCCAAAGTGACGGACACGGTGATGTCGTCGAACTGCTGAAGCGGACCCGGCGCGCGCGGGACACCGCCTATGCCTTCTGGCACTGGCAGTCGCACGAACGCTCCTTCGACTCACGTGGGGTCCTGGTCAGCCCGCTGTATCTCCAATGGGGTGGGAACGAGGCCGTGGTCCGGAGGGCTCTCGGCGCCGGGCCGGCGGGGTACGAGGTCACTGGCGGCGGCGAGGGCCTGGCCTTCGTACTCGACCGGATCAGCCTCCGTGATGGTGACGGGCTCCCTGCTCCAGACGATGAAGTGGGGGTACGCCAACTGCTCGCCGAGCTCTCAGAACCGATCAGCAGGCGCCATGTGGACTTCGAGTACCCGCCACTGACCGATCCACAACGCGTCTGGCTGCACGCACGATTGGCCCAGGAGCGGCCCCTGATCGACGTGGGTCACGTGATCGAGGTCCTGGAACTTCGCGACGACGTGACGTCAGCCGAGGCGGACCGATGGGGCCAGCTTTGGTGGGACGCTGACCCCGACCTGACCACGTTCCCCGCCTGGCGCTTCCTGCTGGTGGCCCTGTTGCGTACCGGCAACGAGTTGGGCTGGGCGGCGGTGGAGCGCATCGGTCCCCGGGCCCTGTCGGCTGTGGGGCAGGTGCCGTCCGATCGCAGCGAGAGCGTGCTGTTGGCGGCGGCCCGTTCCGGCGTCGTCGAGGCGATGGATCCGTGGCTGCGGACCCGGATCGCGTGGGAGGGAGATCCGACCGAGGCAGCCCTCAGTCTGGCCATTGATCTTGATGATCATCAGCCAACGGCTGAGCAGTGGCAGGAGCTGAGCAACACCTTCATGCAGGAGCAGGGCAGGCACATGCGGGAACGAGGAGTGGAAGTGGCTCTCCCGTCGCGGACCCACCTCCTGCCGGTGGCTCTGGATGAGCGCTTCCCTGACGGGCTGCGCCGAGTGTTCGCGCGCAAGACCAGTGAAACGAAGGCAGCGCTCGCCGAGTCGATGGCGGTCCTCGATGACCAGACCGAGGTGTATCGGGGCTACCGGGTCACCGATGCCCAAGCTGATCTTGCTCGGTTCGACGAGGAGACCACCGGACTGCTGCGGGTCAGTGGCCCGGTCCTCACCGGGTACGAAGGAGGTCTGGTCCGGGAGTGGAACAACTACCGCACCCTCACCGACGGCGACATCGAGTGGCTGCATGCCCAGGTGGCCGACCCGGCGACCGAGCTGCAGGGGATCGGCTTCTGTCTTGAGCTGCTGTACGCACATGGTCAGGGCTCCGCCGCCGACGTGGACGCTCTTGCGCCGCGCTGGCGCAAGGTGCTGGCGAAGAGCTATCAGACGACCTACACCGAGTGGCGGCACCCACTGGTCACATTGACCTGTCTGGCACGGGAACTTGACCATCCCCTTGCCGAGAAGCTTCTGACGTGGTGGGAGAAGACGCCGCCGGCCTGGAAGGAACCGTTGAAGTTGTTGACCGCGCTCGGCGACGCCACCCCGGATGCGGCGGACGCGTTGATCCAGTTCGTCGGCGAGGGTGGTCACGACACCGGGCACCTGCGGACCTGGGCGCTGACCATGGCCAGGATCCATGGTTGGGATGAGCCGATGCTCGTGATCGACGCCTTGATCACGAAGGACTTCCTCGGAAAGCATCCGGAAACCCTGATCCCGCACCTCATCGCGCTCGTCGACCCGGCGCAGCCGCTGTGGCACTACCGAGTCGGGGACACGCTGCACTGGTGGGACCGCATCGTCGAGGCGGCTGAGCATCCCGAGTTGTCCGAGGAGTCGCGCGCACTGGTGGTGGGGGCCGCCGGTCGACACCGGATCATCAGCCACCCCGACGACATGAACCCCCGGCCGAGCGCTGCGACGAAGCGCGCGGCCCAGCGCTGGTACGCAGAGGCCGTCGGCTGAGCCGCGCGCATCTCACGTGCTGGCGGGAGCGGTCCGGTCGGCCAACTTGAGCCACACCACACCGGCGATGATCACCGCCAGCCACAGGCCCTTGGCCGGAGTGAGGGTCTCGTCGAAGAAGACCGGCCCGAGCAGGGCGGCCCCGACGGCACCGATCCCGGCCCACACGGCGTACCCGATCCCGACATCGATGCTGCGCAGGGCGACGCTCAACGCGTACAGGGTGAGCAGGAAGAAGACCACGGCCACGATCGAGGGCCACAACACGGTGAAGCCTTCGCTGCCGCCGACGGACAGGGCGTAGCCCACTTCGAAGACGCCGGCCAGCAGGAGCATCGGCCAGCCCTTGCGGTCAGTCGTCGATGATGAGTTCATCGTGGTGGTCATGCTGCACCTCCGCTCAATTGCAGTCCGACAACGCCGGCGATGATGATGGCGATGCCCAGGCCCTTGCGCCAGGTGAGCCGCTGGCCGAAGATCAGCGCCCCGAGCAGGGTGATGCCCACTCCGGCCAGGGAGGTCCACAACGCGTACCCGACGCCGACGTCGAAGCTGAGCAGAGCCTGGCTGAGGAAGAAGGTGGCGATACCGCCGCTGATCAGGGTGACCGCGGTCCAGACCTTGTGGGTGAAGCCGTCGGCCTTGCCCGCCGCGATGGCGACAGCAATCTCAAAGGCGATGGCGACGGTGAGATGGATCCACTGCATGATGATTCCTTTCGTAGGTGAGGTGCTTGATCAACTGCGACGTGAGCGCAATTGGTGGTGACGGATGAACGGATCGAGCTCTCCGGGGACGTGGAGTTGATCACTGGAATCGACCAGTGCCAGGGGGCCGGGATTGCGGTAGTCGAAGCCCCACTGGGCGGCGGTTGCGCTGTCGACGGCGTACACGATGCGGGCGACACCATGACCATCGGCGAAGCGTCGGCACAGTGCGCACGGTTCCCCACTCGCCAGCAGCGTTGCACCGGACAGTGACTCCGGGCCCTGGGTCGACAGCACCTGCCGCATGGCCACGATCTCGGCATGGGCGGTCGGATCACCGCTGTCGAGGACTTCGTTGTGACCGTACGGCGACACCTCGCCGGCGGCGGTGACGATCTGACCGACGAACGGGAGTCCACCGGCATCGACATGCCGCAGGCTCTCGCGTACGGCCGCCGTCAGCAGGCTGGTCCACTGCTGCACACCGGCGCTCATGCCGCACGCTCCACTGCCTGGTCCAGGGCCTGCCGCAGCACGGCTTCGCTGGCGACACCTTCGATGCGACGGTCACCGATGATCATGGTCGGCACCACAGTGATGTCGAGTCTGGCCGAGGCGGCGAGAGCCTCGGTGTGTTGGCGGGCACGGGACTCGTCGTCGAGTGCAGCCAGAAAGTCCGTACGGTCCAGGCCGACTTGTTCGGCCAACTCCGAGAGCACCGTCGCGCTGCCGATGTCGAGGTCCTCACGAAAGAAGGCGGTCAGCATGCGCCGGTGATAGGCGTGACCCACGTTTTGGTCCTGGGCGTAGGTGGCACCGCGGAACGCGAGGGCGGTGTAGGGCTGCGGTGAGATGCTCGGCAGTCGCATCGGCACCTCGTACCGGCCGGCCATCGGCAGCACCGCCTGCCGCCAGATGCGCGGCAGGTAGGCATCCTCGGGGCGCAGCGTCGGTGTCGGGTACGGGCGCAACTCGTGTGGGTGATGCACCACCTCGACGTCGGTCCGGTCACCGATGGCGCGTTCGATGAGTTCGTCGGCGATCAGACAGAACGGGCAGACGTAGTCCGACCACACGTGGATCTCGGGCATCTCGGTCTCCTCTCCTCGGCACCCACGGTTGGGTGCAACGCGACCACCGTGGAACCTGACACCGGTGTCAGGTGCAAGGCTGAGGTCGAGGACAATTCAGCTCACACGGAAATTGATCATGGGTGGAGGAGTAAGACATGCGCATCGGAGAGTTGGCCGAAGCCACCGGAGTGAGTACGCGGTCACTCCGCTACTACGAGGCACAGGGTCTGATCCGATCCGTACGGACCGGTGGAGACTGGCGCGACTTCGAGGAGTCGGCGGTCGAGCGCGTGGTGATGATCCAGCACCTGCTCGCGGCCGGGCTGTGCACGGCAACGATCGAGGAGTTGTTGCCCTGTCTCGAGGCTCCGCCGGAAGAACGCACCGAGGTGATGGATCGGCTGCTGTCCGCTGAGATGGCGCGGCTCGAGGTCAAGCGCCGCGATCTGGACCGCGAGTTGGACACGTTGCGGGCCTTGCGCTGCGAGGAGGTTCCCCCGCATCTGGCGGCCCGGTGATCAGGAGCTGGACACCTGCTCGGGCCAGGCGCGCAGCGCCAGATCGGCGACCTGCACGAGTTCGGTGGTGGTCGCACCGTCTCGGGCCCGGGCCGACATTCCGGTCAGCACGATGGTGACGAAGTCGGCGAGTTGGTCGGGATCGGCGCCTTGAATCTCACCAGTGCCGAGACCCCGGGCGATGCGGTCCCGCAGTTCCGTCCATTGCCGGGCTCGCCGCTCACCCAGCAGCGGTTCGTTGATGATCATGCACCCGTGCGGCTGGCGGGCACGGGTGTATTCGATTGCGGCGTCGTGCAGCAGTCGGGCGACCGATCCGCGGACCGTCGGCTCGGTGAGGGCCAGCCGGGTGAAGTTGCCGGGGTCGTTCTGATAGCGCTCGGACGCTTCTTCGAACAACCGGCGCTTGTCGCCGAAGGCGGCATAGAGGCTCGGCGGTGCGATCCCCATTGTCGCGGTCAGTTCGCTCACCGAGGTGCGGTCGTAGCCTCGCTCCCAGAACAGGTGCATGGCCTGCTCCAGGGCGACGTCTCGGTCGAACGTACGGGGGCGCGCCATCCCCATACTTTAGCAGCCACTAAACAGGGCGGTACGGCCTTCCTGTTGTGTAGGGATCACCTAAGAGAGGACTGGTCTTGGGCTGATCACCTGGGGGGTGTTCATTAGCGTTGCCGCCTGATCGGTGAGATCCTCGACCGGCCGCCGCGCGTCGAGCTCGATGGTGGCGCTCCGACGGATCAACGGTTCCACCTCGGCCACGTACCGGGTGATGTCGGCCTGCTGCTGGGGCGTCTTGCCGTACGGGCTGGTGGTGCGCCGTCGTACGCGATCGAGGAGCACCTCCAGTGGTGCCACCAGGTAGGCCACGTGGTCGAACTGGTCGTAGAACTCCCCTTGGTTTTCCGCCGTACCGCAGACCGCTACGGTCTGTTGATCATCGAGCAGGGCGCGCATTCGTGGCACATCCCAGCGCGCGGGGGAGATCTCCCATCCGGCCTGGTCGGTGTCAACGGTGGTGAAGCCACGCTCCGTCAGAGCCTGCACCAGCGTGCTCTTGCCTGCTCCGGACATGCCGGTGATCAACACCCGTGCCATGGGAGGCAGGCTACCCCTGGTTGTTGCTGAGACCGGAGCACATGATCATGGATCAACGTCAGTCGCGGCCACTCAGGCGTTGGATCCAACTGATCAACAACTGCGTCTCGGCCACCCCGAGTCGTTCCGGGCGGGCG
>JAKDKP010000138.1 GCA_030453285.1 Propionibacteriales bacterium | reverse complement strand
GACGAGGTGGGTGCGCTGACCGAGCTCCGACTGCTGGACGGACCCAACCTGTACTTCCCGCGGCCCGCGGCCAAGGTCACCCTGGACGTATCCAGACTGCATGCGCTCAGCCGGGCCGAGGCCCGTACGTTGGCCGCAGCCCTGGGCATGCCCGGCGCTCGACCGGGACCGGCGCACACCGCCTTCCGGCAGCGGTTCGCGGTGCGGGCGGTCACCTATCTGGTCCGTCGGCTCGCCCGCGAGGCCGGCTACACCCGGCTCGCGGTCCGGGCCCGCTCCGGCAGTGACGTCGACGAACTCGTTGTCGCCTACCCATGGAAACATGCCGGCAAGGCCACCGCGCTCGGCAACGGCGTAGCCGCGGTGCTCGACTCGCTGGGGACTGAAGCCTTGGCCACCGAGATCGAACACCGGGCCCAGGACATTCGTGATGCGCCGGTCGGTCAGCGTCCGAGCCTGCTGCGCCCGAAGATCCCGGTGGTGGCGGTGACCGGTACGAATGGCAAGACCACCACGTCACGGATGCTGGGCCACATCGCCAGGACTGCGGGCCGCTCGGTGGGTTGGTCCAGCACCGACGGGGTCTATCTGAACGGCGAACTGGTCGAGCCCGGCGACTATTCCGGCCCATCGGGGGCCGGGCAGGTGTTGCGCCAGCCGGGAGTGCAGTTGGCCGTGACCGAGACCGCCCGCGGCGGCATCCTGCGCCGGGGGGTCGGTGTCTCGTACAACGACGTGTCCGTGGTGACCAACGTGACCGCGGACCATCTCGGCCAGGACGGTATCGACACCGTCGATCAGCTCGCCGAGGTGAAGGCGGTGATCACCCGGATCACCAAGACCAGTGGCTGGTGTGTGCTGAATGCCGACGATCCACGCACCTTCGCGATGCGGTTGGACACGCGCGCCCAGGTGTGGGTGTTCACCCGCGACCCCGACTCGCCGGCGGCCCGGCAGGTCTTGACCGAAGGCGGCCGGGTCACCACCGTCCTGGATGGGTGGGCCTGTGTGTTGTCCGACGGCACCGACCCGTTGCCGGTCGTCGAGGTGGCACGGGTGCCGATGACGTTGGCGGGATTGAGTCGGGTGAACGTCGAGAACGCGCTGGGTGCCACGTCGGCGGCACTGGCGTTGGGGTTCACCGTCGAGCAGGTCGCCCAGGGCCTGACCAGCTTTGACCCCGGTCAGGACAATCCCGGCCGGATGAACATCTGGTCGCGTGGCGGCCAGTCGGTGGTGGTGGATCTGGCCCACAACGAAGCCGGGCTCGAGGCCCTGCTGGAGATTCTGGCCGGCATCCGCGCCCCGGGTTCGCGCCTGCTGCTCGGCGTCGGCACGGCGGGGGACCGCACCGACGAGGTCTTTGTGCGGCTGGGCGAGCTGGCGGCGTTGGCGACCGACCATGTGGAGATCGCCCACAAGCAGGAGTATCTCCGCGGCCGTACGGTGGCCGAGATCGGAACCCTGCTCCGGGCCGGTGCTCAGGGGGCAGGCGTCGAGGTGATCGCCGAGCACGGTCGGGAACTCGACGCCGTACGGTCGCTGGTGGCCGCCGCCGGCCCCGATGACGTGATCGGTGTGATGGTCCATCAGGACCGTGTCGAGATCGACGCCTTTCTCACCGAGCGGGGTTTCACGCGTGACTCCCCGGAATCCCTGCTGCGGCTGGTCGAACGCGCCCGCGGTTGACCGGCGCTGGGTGCCCACGGTCTCGACGCTGACTGATGAGTCTGTGTTGCGGCTGAGTCTGTGTTGCGGCGGGAGCTGGCGCGTGCTCACGGCAACACTGGCACAGGATCACTGCGGCAGCAGTGCCGGGTTGGCGATCTCCTTGGGTTTGGCGAAGAACACCGACACCGAGGTGTCCATGGCTGCCTCGGTACCGGGGTTCGGGGACTGGGCCAGCACGACCCATCCGCCCTCGAGGCGCGGCTGACGCGCATCCACCGCCGGGTTCACCGCATCGATCGGCGTCACACCGAGGGCGAACTCCTCGAGGGTGGCTCTGGCCTGCTTCAGTGACGTGCCGCAGACGTCGGGAACGAGTGTTGCGACCCGGCCCGCGGAATGGTGCAGCGTGGCCATCGAGCGGCGCAACCAGGTGAGTGACTGGGCCCGCCCGTCGCCGGCGTCCAGACGCCCCTCACCCTTGCGGGCGATCTGTTCATCGGTGAAGCGACGCAGCAGGCCGTTCAGGTTGGTCATCGTCCGCGGCAGCAGATCACCCAGTTCGGCACCACTGTCGCGGGCGGCGAGCAGGGCCGTACGCACTCCTGCCATGTCGCGCGCAAACGGCGAGATGTCCCTGCTCTTCTCCATCATGGCCATCAGATCAGTCGTTCTGGCCTCCCGGCCGGTGCTCATCAGCACCATCGACTGCCACGCCAGCTCCTGCCCCTCGCGTGGACTGCCTGCGGTCTCGATCACGTCGTGCAGGGTGACCAGTCGACGCCTCACCCGCGGATCCGAGGAGGGCCCCCACAGTGGCTGGGTGATGGGTGAGAAGGCGAGCTGACTGGCAGCGATCTCGCGCCACAGCGGCGACAGCAGGTCGGCGGACTCCAGCACGGGATCCATCCAGGACAGCACGCGCGCCGAGAGCTCGCGCGGCAAGGCCTCGTGGGGGGTCGTGGCACAGGCGAGTGCCTCCTCCATCGCCGTACGCAGGGTGAGATACCCCGCCGGTGCCCCCAGCAGACCGGTGATCGGGTCGGTCATCCCGGAAGTCCGTTCTCCTCGGCCAGCAACTCGGCCGGGATCTCCTCCACCTCGGCTTCCTCGGCGGGGGTGTAGTCGGGATCGCCGACGAAGTCGTCCATGCCCTCGGGCAGGGCGCCGGGCTGGGCGACCGTGCCGTACGACTCCAGTTCGGCCATCACCGACGCGTGCTTGTCGACGCACAGCACGACCAGGTCACCGCGGTTGGCGCGGGCGATCGCGTGCCGGGTGCTCTGCAGCTCGTCCAGCACGATCTCGACCTGGCGGCAGCGGGCACCGCCGGCGGCCATGGCCGTACGAGCGCCGTCGGCCACCAGCCCGGCGCATTCACCGGCGGGACGGTTGCGGAGGTTGGAGTCCTCCCGCACGATCAGCACGTCGAAGTGCCGAGCGGCGATCTCGCCGAGTTCGATCATGTCGGCGTCGCGGCGGTCTCCGGCGGTGGCGATCACCCCGATCCGTGACACCTTGCCGAACTCGCTGGTGACGTCCATCGCCGCGCCGGTCCGATCGACGAAGTCACCCAGCTTGATCATGCCTGGGGCATTGTGGCAGTAGTCGACGATCACCGTACGGCCAGCGATCTCGACCTCGTTCAGGCGGCCGGGGGACAGGTAGTACGAGGTGCTGAAGGTCCGCAGGCCCTGCCGGATGTCGTGCAGCGAGGCGCCGGCGGCAAATGCGGCGGCAGCCGCCGCCATCGCATTCTGCACGTTCATCATGGCCCGGCCACCGAAGGTGGAGGGCAGCAGGTGCGTCCAGGCGAGCTGCATGCTGCGCTTGCCTTCCCGGACCATGATCATCTGACCGAGTTCGTTGTGGTCCAGCACCACCGCGCGGCCGCCCCGTCCACAGTGCTCCTCGACGTACTCGCGGACCTCGGTGCCCGGCTCGGCCGTGGTGAACCAGATCGTACGACCGGAGTTGCGGCGCCGCATCGCCCGCACCAGCGGATCATCGGCATTCAACACCGCGTATCCGTTGCGGGGTACGGCTTCGACAACGACGGCCTTCACATCGGCGAGCTGTTCGACGGTGTCGATACCACGCAGGCCGAGGTGATCGGGTTCGACGTTCAGCACCACGCCGACGTCATTGCGCTCGTAGCCCAGCCCCTCGCGCAGGATGCCACCGCGCGCGACCTCGAAGACGGCCATGTCCACCCGCGGGTTCTGCAGCACCATGCGGGCCGAGCGGGGACCCGACGCGTCGGCCTTGATCAACAGTCGCTCGTCGATCACCACACCGTCGGTCGACGTCATGCCCACCTTGCGGCCGATGCCCTTGAAGATGTGCGAGATCATCCGCGAGGTGGTCGTCTTCCCATTCGTGCCGGTGACCGCAATGATTGGGATACGGCTCGGCGTGTTCGGCGGGAAGAGCATGTCGATCACCGATTTCGAGATGAACTGCGGGTCGCCGATCGTCGGGTGGGTGTGCATCCGGAAGCCCGGTGCGGCATTGACCTCGCAGATGCCGCCGCCGGTCTCGCGGACCGGGAGGGTGATGTCGGGGGCGAGGAAGTCGATGCCGGCGATGTCGAGGCCGACCACGCGGGCGGCCTCCTCGGCGATCTCGATGTTCTCCGGGTGTGCCTCGTACGTGCGGTCGATCGAGATGCCACCGGTGGACATGTTGCCGGTCAGGGTGAGCTTGATCATCTGTCCCTTGTCGGGCACCCCATCCATGCCCAGGCCCTGCTCGGCGACCAGGGCAACGGCGGCGGAGTCGATCTTGATCCGGGTGAGCACCTTCTCGTGACCGACGCCGCGGCGAGGGTCGGCATTGGTCTTGTCGACGAGCTGTTCGACGGTGTGCTCACCGTCGCCGATCACGTGGGCCGGAACGCGTTCGGCGATGGCGGCGATCCTGCCGTCGATCACCAGGCAGCGGTAGTCGCGTCCGGTGAGGAAGTTCTCGACGATGATCAACCCGCCGCGCGACTGCTCCTTGGCAATCGAGAATGCCTCGCGGACAGCGGTCTCGCTGGTGAGGTTCAGGCACACCCCGCGGCCGTGGTTGCCGTCCAACGGCTTGAGCACCACTGGGAAGCCGACCTTGGTCGCCAAGGCGACCGCCTCGTCCTCTGTACGGACCGATTCGGACTTCGGGACCGGCAGGCCGGCAGCACCGAGCAGTTCGAGGGTGAGCTCCTTGTTGCTGGCGATGTCGACGGCGACCGAGGAGGTGCGCGAGGTCATCGTGGCCCGGATGCGTTCCTGGTGGACGCCTTGACCGAGCTGCACCAGCGAGGCGTTGTTGAGTCGCATCCACGGGATGTCGCGGGCCACCGCTTCGTCGACGATCGCCTGGGTGGACGGACCGAACGCCTTGCGCTCGGCCTGCACGATGAACCGTTCGAGTTCGGTGGCGAAGTCGAACCCCTCCTCGGCGCGGACCAGGTGATTGACCAGTCGTACCGCCAGGTCACCGGCCGCCAGCCCGACGTTCTCATCGGAGTAGGCAAAGATCACGTTGTAGCGGCCGCGCTCGCCCTTCACCTGGCGGGTCTTGCCGCGCCGCAGGTCGTGTCCGACCGCCTGTTGGAGCTGCAGGGCCACATGTTCGGCCACGTGACCGAGCCAGGTGCCCTCGTACAGCCGCTCGACGAAGCCGCCCTTCCTGCCGCGGCTGCAGGAATGGTTCTGCAGTCCGGGCAGCGCCTCGACCAGGGCCTCGGTGAACCCGGGCAGGGTGTTGGTCGGGTGGTCCTCCAGGACACCAAGATCGACGACGAGTTGGATGGCGCGGTCGTAGTGCCACACGTTGGGGCCGCGGAACACGCGACGAGAGACGATCCGCAGGTCGGGTGCTGGTCCTGTCGTGCCGTTTGGCTGGTCGGTTCCTGCGTCGTCGATCCCTGGACTGGTCACGGCACCCCCTGGGTTTCTGTGCGCCGACGGTCGGCACCTGCTGGCTCATCCTGCCAGTTGGACCGGACCCCGCCAAAGGGTGCCGTCGGCCACGCGTGCCCCTTCGACGCCCGGGCCCTCGGCGCTCCGGGCGTACGCGGCGGGCATAGTGGCTCGGAGCGAGGCCCTCGGTGGCGATCCGGTCAGGACGACTTCGTACGACGGCGCACGCGGCGGGCATAGTGGGTCGGAGAGACGCCCTCGGCGGCGATCTCGTTGGCCAATTGGCGCAGATCCGCCTCGGCCGCAGCGACCTCCTCGACTTCGGCGGGATGCAACTCGGGCTCAACGGCGACCAGTTGGCGACTCGACAGGTCGAAGACCGACCCGGACGGCAACAGATGCAGGCGGGCACCGGAGAACAGCAGCGGCGCGGTGCGGTGGGCCGAGTGTGCGTTGGACACCACGTGGGCGCCATCGATCAACACCACCGAGCCGCGTCCGAGCACCTGGACACGGCCATCGGGGGTGAAGACGGCGGCGGTGTCCTCGTCCACCCCCATCCCGAGCAGGGCAGGGGACTGCGCCACGATCGACATCAGCCGGCCGTACCGATTGCGCTGCTGGAAGTGCTGGTCGATCACCACACCACGGACCAGTCCGAGCCCGACCGCGAGTTGGCTCATCCGCTGCTTGGGTGTGCTGCCGCTGCCGCCGAAGGCGATCATGTGTTCGGCGAGGATCGAGGCTCCGGCAGAGGTGCCGCCGACCACGGCGCCGCGCTGGTGGGCGGCCGCAATCGCTGCTCCCACAGGGGTTCCGGTGAT
>JAKDKP010000137.1 GCA_030453285.1 Propionibacteriales bacterium | reverse complement strand
AGAGGATGTAGGTGCCATGAGTTCGCCGGTAGACAAAGAGGTTGCAAGAGTAGTGAATGAATCTTGTCCCCGATGGAGTCGGGCCATTAGCGACTTCCTCGAGGGCTTGGCTAAGTGGCTGCAGAGCAATCAAACACTCAAGACGCTCCCCGATCTCCTAGGTGATCAGTTCATGCAAGAGATCAATCGCCTACTGGCCATCATGACTCGCTCGGCTACTGAGCTTTGCCAGAAACTGGCGGCAGAAGTGGTTCCTCGACTCGTGGCCGGCGCAGAGATGCGATGGGTTGGAGACGGCTGGGGCGCCCTTATTTCGCCTGCCCAGCGGCTGACGGAGCACCTTGACGAGGACAAGGTTGCGGGAGCTACAGTCACCACCTGGACAGGCCCCGCTCAGCAGAGGTATTCGAGGAGCGTTGACGCTCAGCAGGAATACAGCGGTGCGCTGGACAATCTCTTTCCAAAAGTCAGAGACCTCTTCCATGGGCTCTCGAGCTCGCTGGAGCAGCGCGATGCCGCCTTCACGATGGCGATCGTACACGTGAGTCTGGCCTTAGCGGCCCTGCTTGCGGCGCTTGTGACGATCGAGACGGTTGTTGCGGCCATCGCCTTCGCCATTGGCGCAATTCGCGAGGCCGTCGCTGCTGTCGACCAATTTGTGGACGTCACCACCGTCGTGGGAAGCGCCGGTGCCATGAGCATGAAAGATTTGAATGACACCATCGAGCAAATACCGACAGATGGTTGGCCGAAAGGACCCTTCTGATGAGCGTCAAGGACGCGAGCCAGGCGTACTCGAACCCAAAGGAAGCTGTGCGGGCCGAGATTGCTGACGGTGGACATACTTCCCGTGCGACCCAAAGGCTTCGGCTTCATCTGAGACCATCCCCCGAGCCGTGGGCCAACCGGAGATACCGACCATCGGTCACGATCGATCGCGGCGCGTCTGTGACGGTCGAGTGGGGCACCACGGACTTTGCGCTTACGCCAGGAGTACACAGCCTTTACATCGAGACCTCAGCCCGGCACACAGGCGCAGCTCAGGCGACCGTGCACTTATCCGCCAACGCCATTCTTGAGCTGCATTACAGTGCACCGATGCTGGGGCAGTTCCAGGGGGCACTTGGCTTGACGCCGCAGAAGACCCCATATCGACGGGCGTACGCGCTCCTGCTCGGACTTGCTCTGCTGATCCTGGTGATCAGCGTCATCCTGTGGCCGTCCTAAATGTTGTCCCCACATAGGTTGGGTACGCGGCTGGTTGGCGGGTGGCCATTCATAGCGGTGTGCCCGCGGTGATGATTGTAGGTGTGGGGAGTTCCGGCAGGGCGGCGACGCGCCCGCCCGCCTCCAGAACGTTGCGGTGGTGTCCTTCTTCTTATTGGGGAGGACTTCGCTGTAGGCGGGCCGGAAGTGGGCATCGACGGCGTTGTGCACGCACGCCATGCCCGGTTTGGCGCCCCTCTTTGACGTCGAGGTGGACAACGTCCCCGGGCGCCTCATGTTCGTACCGCACCGGGTTGGGCCTGGACCGCGGGCGGACAAAAGACCTCCGGGTGGGTGGTGAGCCGTCAAGCATCTCCACCCCGCTTGCAGGGCTCACATGCGTCCACAACCCAGCCGCGTGTCACCAACTTCCGTGGTCAGTACAACTAGAGTCCTCGGCTCAGAGGTACTCCTCCAGCGCCTTGATCAGCGCGGACTTCGACTTGGCGCCCTTGAACGCCTTCACCAGTTCGCCGTTCTCGTACACCTGGAGGGTGGGCAGCCCGAGCACATGATTGTTGGCCGGCGTGACTGGATTCTCGTTGGTGTCCATCTTCACGAAGGTGACCTTGTCGCCGTACTCGGCGGCCAACTCCTCGATGATCGGCGAGATCTGCTTGCACGGGGAACACCAGTCGGCCCAGAAGTCCACCAGCACGGGCTTGTCGGACTTGAGGACGACCTGCTCGAAGTCGCTGTCGGTCACGTCGGTCACGGCGGCCATGATGTGAATCTCTCCTTCTCAACTGCTGTCGAGGATCGGTGGGGTGTACGGGGGTGGCTCAGACGGTCGCCGGTTCGCGTGCCTGGCCGGCCTCAGGCCGAGGGGCCGTCTGTGCCGAACTGGCCTGGTCGTCCAACTCGGCAAGGAACTTCTCGGCGTCCAAGGCCGCCTGGCATCCGGTGCCGGCGGCGGTGATCGCCTGCCGGTAGGTGTGGTCGACCAGGTCTCCGCAGGCGAAGACTCCGTCAAGGTTCGTCCGGGTGGAACCGGACTGCACCAACACGTACCCCTCGTCATCGAGATCGACCTGTCCGGTCAGCAGCTCCGAGCGAGGGTCGTGCCCGATCGCGATGAACAGCCCCTGCAGGTCGAGGCGACGCTCGGCACCGGTCCCGGTGTCGGTCAGGGTGATGCCGTCGAGGGTCGAGTCGCCGTGGATCGCCGAGACCGCGGAGTTCCAGGCGAAGTTGATCTTGGGATCACGTTCAGCACGGGCGGCCATGATCTTGGAAGCGCGCAACTCGTCGCGGCGGTGCACCAGTGTCACCGACTTCGCGAACCTGGTCAGGAAGGTGGCCTCCTCGACCGCGGAATCACCTCCGCCGACGACGGCGATGTCCTTGTCCTTGAAGAAGAAGCCGTCGCAGGTCGCGCACCATGAGACGCCGTGGCCGGACAGCGCCTCCTCGCCCTCGACGCCCAGCTTGCGATAGCCCGAGCCCATGGCGAGGATCACCGCGCGGGCGGAGAACGTGTTGCCATAGCCGTCGGTGACGGTCTTGATCGGGCCGGTGAGATCAACACTGGCGACATCCTCGGTGACCAACTCGGCACCGAAACGCTCGGCCTGGGCGCGCATCTGTGCCATCAGCTCGGGACCCATGATGCCGTCGGAAAAACCGGGGAAGTTCTCCACCTCGGTGGTGTTCATCAGCGCGCCGCCGGCGTCGATCTCGCCCTCGAACACGAGCGGCTTCAACTCTGCCCGTGCTGCATAGACGGCTGCGGTGTAGCCCGCCGGCCCACTGCCGACAATGATGACGTCGCGGACCTCGTCGGTGGCCTGTGCCATGTGTTCCTACCTGCCTCACTGCTCGTCATTGGTGCACCGACAGCCTAGCCGCCACGCCGGACATGTGCCTGTGTGTACGGGTCGGCGCGACGATGCGGTGCTGTGGAGACAACACCGATCCGTGACGCCTTGTTCCGCGTACGCTGACGCACGCGCCCACCGCGTGGCGCCACTCACGAGGAGGCGAGATGGCCGTTCCGGCCCGTTCCCACGGTCCGTCGAACCAGACGACTCGGCGGTCCGGTTGGGTGCCGACCGTGCTGATTGCTGGGGCACTCGGCCTGGTTCTGGTGTGGTTGACCGGAGTGGCCGCGCTGACCGGGGTGGGTCTGGGCGATCCGTCGGTCCCGGTGCGTCGATTCGCTCCCGCTGACGCCGGCGTCACGTCGGTGCAGTGGGACCCGGGCGTCGGTGGCCCCCGTACGGGCGAGGTCGAGCAGGCGCGTTTCGTCGGCAGTGTGGTGCTGTCGGCTGTTCCCCAGCCCTTTCTGGTGCGGACCGAACCGGTCCGCGAGCCCGACCTGTCCAGCACGCGCTGGTGGCGCGAATCGGTCCGCGACAGCAGCGGCGAGACCCCGCGGGTCCGGCTGCGCAGCGTGACCGAGGGCGGCATCCGGATGCACGGCCAGAGTTGGGGCGCCAACGGGGTGACCTTCAGCCCCACCCTGATCGAGCTGACGGCGAACCCCCGCCCAGGGGATGAGTGGCGCAGCTCCGGCACGGTGGCCAGGAACGCCGACTCGCCGCCCGGGACGTACGAACATCGTGCCGCAGCCCAGGAACCGGCCGATCCCCAGCTCAGTTCACGCGGCTGTCTGGAGGTGTCCCAGCAGACGGTGATGACCCAGGTCGGCGGCCCGGACGTCGACTGGGTGGAAATCAACACCTGGTGTCCCGGTGGCGGAGTGGTCGCCCAGACGGGTCGATTCGGCGACATCACGTACTCCATGACCGAGCAATCGGCGAGTCCCGGACCGGTCGAGACCCGGTCGAGGCCCGCCGAGGCGGCCACCGTCGCCACGTGGCAGCACGGGCCCTTCGAAACCTACGCCGGTGACGCCAGCTTCGGCCGAGAGCGCTACCAGCCGTTGACGATGGGCGCGCCAGCCGTGACCAACGCCGCTGGTGTCTACTCCCGTTCGGTGGCCAGCGATGATGTCACCGGTAGCCGGAACGTCCGGTCGGGTCAGGGCACCGCGAGGTTCTGGTTGGACTGGTGGGGCAGACCCGGCGGGACCGTGCTGCAGGTTGCTGCCCTCGGTGATCTGGTCCTGGCCTCCACCACCGACAGGACCGTGGTCGCCTATGCCGGCGGGGTGCGTCGCTGGACGCTGACCGTGGACGACGTCGTGCTCGCTGCCCCGGTGTGGGTGGGCCCGGACCGGGCGGCGATCGTCACCCTTGCCGGGACGGTCGAGCTGGTGGATCTGCAAGACGGACGTGTGGTGTGGACCGCGCAGACCGAGGGCGGGGTGACCATGGCGCCGGTCACCGATGGCCGCACGATCGTGACGTACGACAACGACGGCAACCTGTCCGGTTGGGACGCCGCAACGGGGACGGAGGTGTTCACCGCGGAAGCCTTCCGGAAGAACCCCGAGCGTCTTGCGCTGGCCGGCGGCCGGGTGCTGGCCCAGCATCTGAGCGACATCGACGCGTACGACATCGCCGACGGCACCAGGGTGTGGACCCGGCCGATGGATCGCAATGCCGTCCTGGCCGCGGCAGGTGACCAGGTGGTGGTCGCGGGGCCAGACGGCACCACTGCCCTGGATGCCGGAACGATGCGGGTGCTGTGGCAGGCACCCCCGGCGCGGGCGGTGATCGCCATCGCGGGGGGATGGGCGTTCCTTGGCGCCGAATCGGTGACCGTCCGCTCACCCGAGGGCGCCGAATTGCGTGCCTGGGACGTGAGTGTGGAAGGCAGGGACCCGGTCCTGCTCAGTGAGGCAGGGCGGCTGTGGATGTTCAGCATCGCCGGCGATGTGGAGCTGGCCGGGCAGTGGTTCGGGGCCGAGCAGTGACCCCGGACGACCGGGTCCCTGAACCCCACATCCGTGAACCCCACATCCCCGACCCGCACGGTTCTGACGGACGTACCCTTCACCGCCCCGCCACCCTCGATCCGGTCTCTGGGCCGACGATTGCCCGGGGGTGGCGTCGGGTCGGGCAGGTGCTGGCGTTCATCGTCACCCAGGTGCTGGTCGAGCCCGTCCAGGAGGGCAGGCTCCGCTCCGACGGATGGAACCCTGGCCTGCGCGCGGTGGCGGGACTTTCCATGATCATCTACGCGATCCTGACGGCGATGACCTTCGGCAGTCAGTGGTTGCGGACGACCCTCGACCTCTCCTTCCGACCTCTCGACGAGACCTTGCCGACAGTGCTCTTCCCACTGCTGATGGCAGGGATGATCATGGCGCTGACCTGTGCCTGGACGGCCCTGATCCATCTGCGGTGGTGGGTCCAGGTCCCAGGCATGGTGCTGCTCAGCGTCCTGCTCACCCGCTGGTCCCTGACGTCGGGAAAGCTGGTGGAGTTGATCATCCATCTCGCCCTGGTGCTGGCGTTGATCATGGTGATGGTGATCAGGTCGAAGCGCGAGTTCCACTGGCTGGAGTTCGGATTCGGGCTGCTGGTGATCGGCAACATCCTGCTGTGGAACCTGTCGGTCGCCACCCTCGGCCAGGTGCAGATCAGCGTGGACGTACGGCTGAACGCGCTGGTGCAACTCTTCCAGCCACTGTGCGCGTTGGCGGCCCCACTCGGACTGCTGGCCGGTGCGGCGATGGCCGAGCTCACCGTCTCGACGGTGACGTGGACGGTGTCGGGTGTCTGGCAGGGACTGCAGTTCGTACGACGGCGCACGCTGCTTGGTCGCGTCGTGCTGGTCTCCATCGTCGTGCTCGCCGGCGTCAAACAGGTGTGGGTGATCAACAAGGCCAGCGACGCGAATCTGCTGCCGATGACCCTGGCCGGCATGATCGAATTCGTGCTGGTCGTCGCGCTCTGCGTGCCTCTTGTCGTCCGGGCACGCCGACAGTCGGTGATCCGCCCGGATGCCGATGACCTGGTCGATGCCTGGCCACCACTGGCTGTACCGACCTCGGTGCTGCTGGCCGTGCCGTTCCTGATCCTCCTCGTGGTGCTGGTCCTCGGTGCAGTCGGCCTCGGCGGAGTCGCCGAGGTGATCGACGGTCTGGGTGGTGATCAACAGGGCAACATTCTCCTCGCCCTGGCCTCGGCCGCGGTGCTGGTGGCCGGCTGGCGGATCGCGGCGCGTGGGCAGGCGGCGCGCGCCCTGCTGCTCGGCGGTATCGGGGCCACCGTCTTTGTGAGT
>JAKDKP010000136.1 GCA_030453285.1 Propionibacteriales bacterium | reverse complement strand
AATGGAGCTTCATCGTCGTGCCGTCCTCAAGTTCGGCCTCGCTGCCGGAGCCACGGCAGCGCTCAGCGCGTGTGGTGGGGTGAAGACCACTGGCGGGTCGAGCGGTGGCAAGTACCCCTCCGGCCCCATCGAGCTGAGCATCGGGTTCGCCCCCGGCGGAAGCACCGACCTGATCGGGCGGGCGTTCGGTCGGGAGATGGAAGGTCTCCTCTCGCAAGCCATGCCGATCGTCAACACCCCCGGTGCCAACGGCGTCGTGGCGGCCCAAGAACTTCTGCAGGCCAAGCCGGACGGCTACACCATCGGCATCGCCAACTCGTCCACCTTCACGGTCACGCCGCTGGCGGCGTCGGAGAAGGAGAAGATGGTGGCCGACGACTTCGACGTCCTGCTCGGCATGACCCAGGACGACTGGGTGCTCGTGGCCAACCCGAAGAGTGGCTGGTCCTCACTTGACGATGTCAAGGCGGCGGGCAAGAGGATCACTTTCGGTACGACCGGTGCTGGCTCGGGTGCTCATCTCGCCGGGCTGCTGGCCTTTGCCGTGGCCGGCGTCGAGGCCAAGGACGTCCCGTTCGATGGTGACGCCCCGGCGATGACCGCCGCCCTCGGTGGCCAGGTCGACGTCGCTTCGGTGCAACTCGCCGGTGCGTACGAGAACATCAAGGCCGGCAAGTTGGCGCCGTTGGTGATCTTCTCGGCCGAGCCTAGCCCGGCCCTGCCCGAGCTGAAGACCGCCAAGGACCAGGGCTACGACATCGCCATGTCGCAATGGCGGTTGCTGTTGGCACCCAAGGGAATGCCGGAAGAGACCCGTACGACGTTGGCCGATGCGGCGCTCAAGGCCGCCTCGGCTGAGCCCTTCGCCACGTTCTGCAAGGACAACCTGTTGCAGCCCACGGTCTTCGACTCCGCCGAGATCACGAAGCTCGTCACCGATGCCGCCGTCAAGAACCAGGAACTGGTGACGAAGTACAACATCAAGTTCGGAGTCTGAGCAATGAGTGCTGACGACTCGACAGAGGCGCTCATGGCCGAGCTGTTGGTGGAGGAGGACAAAGCTCCCGCCGGCGGCCCGTGGTACACGCGCCTGTCAGCCATTGTGACCTTCGGCGTGGGGGCCTTCGTTGTCCTGACATCGGTGGGCCTGGGGCTGGGAGAGGTCAGCGAGCCGGGTCCCGGCATGTGGCCACTGGTGCTGGGCATCGCGGTCATGGTCTTGTCGGTCGTCCTGCTCGTACGCGGTCATGTGTTCACCGACACCGAGAAGTTCTCGAAGTCGACCCTGCTGCCGCTGATCGGCGTTGCCACTCTGGTGGCCTTCTGGGTCCTGCTACCGATGATCGGCTTCGAGATCCCGGCAGCCCTGCTCGTCTTCTCCTGGTTGCGTTGGTTGGGTCGGGAGAGTTGGCGGGTCTCCATCATCGGGACGGTGCTCACCGTTGCCGCCTTCTATCTCGTCTTCGTCACCGCGCTCGGGGTTCCGATACCCCGGCTGATCTAGGAGAAGGGGGACTTCCATGGACTTCGGTCCCATGTTGCAAGGAATGGCCACCGTCCTGGAGCCGCAAAACCTGCTGTACTGCCTGCTCGGCGTGGTGGTCGGAATGCTCGTCGGCGTCCTGCCCGGACTCGGCCCGACCGCCACCATCGCGATCCTCCTCCCGGTCATCTACGGTCTGGACCCGGTGAGCGCGATCATCCTGCTGGCCGGCATCTACTACGGCGCCCAGTACGGCGGCACGATCACCTCGGTGCTACTCCGACTACCCGGTGAGGCCTCCACCGTGGTGACCGTCTTCGACGGGTTCGCCATGACCCGGCAGGGCCGTGCCGGCACCGCCCTGGGCATCTCGGCCATCGCCTCATTCATCGGCGGTACGGGTGCGGTCATTCTGATGAGCATCGTGGCTCCCATCATTGCCCGTTTCGCCCTGGACTTCGGGCCTCCCGAATACACCATCCTGGCGATCATCGGTGTCGTCCTGGTGGCGACCATGGGCAACGGCTCTCGCTTGAAGGCACTGATCGCCGCAGTGATCGGCTTGGTCCTGGCAACGGTCGGTCGTGACATCTTCACCGGACAGACCCGCTTCACCTTCGACATCTTGGAGGTCTCGGACGGGATCGACTTCGTGGTCCTGGCGATGGGCATCTTCGGCGTCGGCGAGATCCTCTACAACCTGGAGGAGTCACTGACCAAGCCGCGGTCACCGATCTCGGTGTCCAATGTGTGGCCCTCCCGCAAGGACGTCCGAGAGGCATCCGGTGCCATCGGGCGCGGCTCGGTGATCGGCTTCCTGCTCGGCATCCTCCCCGGCGGCGGCGCCACCTTGGCCTCGTTGGCCTCCTACGCTACCGAGAAGAAGGTGGCCAAGGATCCGAGCCGATTCGGACGCGGTGCCATCCAGGGCGTGGCCGCGCCGGAAGCGGCGAACAACGCCGCCGCCACCTCATCCTTCATCCCCATGCTCACCTTGGGCATCCCGGCCAATGCGGCCATGGCCGTCATGCTGGGTGCCTTGTTGATCATCGGTGTGAAGCCGGGACCCACCATGATGGAGACGAACCCGGAGCTCTTCTGGGGCGTGGTGAACTCGATGTACATCGGGAACATCCTGTTGATCATCCTGGCCATCCCGTTGGTGGGGCTGTTCGTACGGGTGCTGCGGATCCGCGCCACGATCCTGGCGCCGATCACCGTCCTGATCACCCTGTTGGGCGTCTACTCGGTGGCGAACTCGACCTTCGACATCTTGTTGGTCATCATCGCCGGCGTCCTGGGCTACCTGATGAAGAAGCTCGGCTTCGAGCCGGGCCCGCTGATCCTGGCGTTCGTGCTCGGCAAGATTCTCGAGGACACGCTTCGACAGTCATTGCGCTTGTTCGACGGCAACGTGGCCGGCTTCGTCACTCGACCCATCAGCGGCACCTTGTTTGCCCTGTTGGTCCTGGTGATCGTCGGTCCACTGATCTTCGCGTGGATTCGCCGGTCGCTGTCATCCACCAAGAAAGAAGGTTGATCTTCATGCCCAAGGTACTCGCCGCCCTCCGTGGCGGACATGGAATGCACGTGGTCGAGGCTGCGATCGAGCAGGCTCAGCAACGCGGACAGGCCCTCATCGTGCTCAATGTCGGACGACCGGGTTCGGCCGTCGACGGCGACACGGCCTCCCAGGCCGAGCTCGACTCCGTACGCGAGAAGGCTGCGGCGGCGTCGGTCGAGCTGGACCTGCGACGGGAGTTGGATTCCGACATCGTGTCGAACATCGAGGCGACCATCGCCAAGGAGGACGTCTCGGTCCTCGTGATCGGCCTGCGTCGACGATCTCCGGTCGGGAAGTTGATCATGGGTAGCACGGCTCAACGGCTGCTGCTCAGCATCACGGTACCGATCCTGACCGTCAAGCCGTGACCGGCACACACGACCGAAGGGTGGCTGCACGGTGAAGGTCGACCAACGTCCGACGATGCGTGCCGCCTTCATGCCGGAGCCGGGCCGAATCGAGATCAGCGACTTCCCGATCCCCGAACCGCAGGCCGGCGAGATTCTGATCGAGATGACCCACGCCTCGGTGTGCGGTTCCGATGTCCATGTCGTCCACGACGGCTTCCACCAGCCCGCACGCTTGGGAGTGCCGGGCTATCCCGGACATGAGGGCGTCGGGACAGTGATCAGGACAATCGAGACCGGTCCGCCGGTGGGGTCGCAGGTGCTCACGGTGCCGCGAGCCGCCAACGGTGGGTGTTTTGCGGAGTTCCAGGCCATCCCCGCCAATCAGGTCGTCGTGCTGCCCGTCGACACCAATCCGCTGGAAATGCTGATGGCCCAGCAGCTGGGCACCACGATCTACGCCCTGCGGCGTCTGTGGACCATCCTTCCCGAGACTCCGCGCACTGCGCTGGTGATCGGCTCCGGCTCGGCTGGACTGTATTTCATCCAGCAATTGCTCCGGGCCGGGGTCGAGCAGGTGATCGCGGCAGATCTGAATCCCGCACGATGTGCTGCGGCAAAGGCCGTTGGAGCAGCGCACGTCGTACAGGCCCCTGATGCGGATGTGGTCTCCGTCTGCAAGGACCTGACCGACGGACTGGGTGTCGATGTCGTGATCGAGGCGGCAGGGAGCGACGAGTGCCGCGCACAGGCCATTGAGGCGGTACGCGTGGACGGAACAGTCCTGGCGTTCGGGTATCCGCAACGTCTCGGTATGGCACCGTTCCCCGTACGATCTGCGTTTGCGCGAGCCGTGACAGTGCAGTGGGTCCGGGATGCGCAGGGGGAGCCCGGTCAGCCCGCGTTCGCCCAAGCGATTGCTGACATTGCTTCTGGCGCCATCGACGTCAGCATGTTGCTGAGTGACCCATTTGCCCTGGCAGACACCGAACGGGCCGTACGGGCCTCGCGGGATCGCGAGCTGGGTGCTGGCAAGGTCATCATCTCGATCCAGTGACCTGTTGACCTGGTGTGGAGAGATCGCCGGTCCCGGTGCGACGCCCCCCGCCGATGGCGTCATGGAGTGTGGTCGCCGGCGTGCCGGTCAGCGGGGTGCCGGTCAGCGAGGACGCGTGTGCGTCACTGCAGGGGTGGGTTGTCCACAGGGCTTGGTGAACGGTTCACCTCTGACCACGTGATTCGGGCATACTGTGGCCTGTTGTGCTGCCTGCCGAAGGAGTTTCCCCCATGGGCTGGAATGACTGGGACCGTACGAACAAGGTCGTCGTGAGCATCTGTGCGGTCGTCGCGTTGGCGGTGATCGCCACCTTCGCGGTCTTGGCGTTCGGGCCCAAGAAGCAGACGCCTGCCAACCCGCCGCTGCCGCCGCCGACTGCCGCCACCCGTCCCAGCAGCGAGTCGCCGACGCCCTCCCCGAGCCCCACCTACCAGTGCACCACTGCGTCCGGTCCGGATTGCACGAAGGACCTCGCCGACAAGGAAGCTGCCCGCGACAAGGCCTACGCCGACGCAGAGTCGACCTATCGCACCTACTACACCCTCTTGGTGGACGAGTGGAGGAAAGGTGGAGGTAATCGGCTCCCTGAGAATCTTAAGCGAATTGCGAACGATGAAGTACAGGCGGCAATGCTTAATAGCATTAAGAACGTCAAGGCGGAAGGATACCGTTTCACTGGGACTTTAAAGTTTGGAAAGACCGTACCTTCCAAGGATTCTCCTGAGTGGCCGAAAGGCATAGTCGTGATTGATTCGTGCGTTGATGGTCGCGGATTGCGCATTCTTCGAGCAAAAGATGGAAGTTACAAGTCCAAAGGTTCCGTGGTGGTAACAACTGCGAGACTTGAAAAAATTGGTGGAACTTGGAAAATAACTAAGCATCTAGAAAGAAGCGTAAAATCGTGCTGACTCAGCTCATGAGGAGAAGACGTATTGCACTGGGCCTTGTGGCGGTTATTCTGACGACCTTCTGTCTGGAGATTGGCTGGTTAGGGGCGCCTTCCGTCGCATGTGGTGGGTCGGCGTTTGGTGGGGCGGGGTCGGTTGTTTCGCAAGGGACGTCCTGTGGTACGCCTGTCAGCCCTTCTGTGCCAAAGGAGAAGCCAAGGAGGACGCTTGAAGAGATTGTCAAGGAATACCAGACTGCTGTTCGTGAGTACGAAGCAACATTGGATGAGTATGACGAGTGCCAAGCCGGGCTGGCTAATCCAAGACTGACTGACGCCGCTTTGCGGATGCTTTCGTGCGGTAATCCTCCCAATGAGCCAGCTGTGCCACCAGAAGTCGCGAACTCAGGCTTTATTCGGGGAGTGCAATTAATGCCTCCGGCAACTGCAGCTCGTATCGTCAGTGCTAGATTGAATCTACCCTCTCCCCAAGTCAAGATCGGGCCAGACCCAGAGTGGAACGAATGGAACAAAGTCTTCGTTGGCCATCCGTACTGGTTATGGAGCGATGGTGCTTCCGGTGTAGCACCGGTATCGGAGTCTTTCGCGGGAATAACTCTTGATCTGAAGGCAAGACTCACAGGATTGGAGTTTCAGACGTCTTCCGGGCAGACTATTAAATGTCAAGGGTCGGGTACTCCGTATCGTCGAATTCCATCCAACATCGGTAGGCCCTCTCCTGATTGTGGGCTAGAGTTCGAGAATCGTGGCGATGAACGAATCGTTGCCGTGGGCACATGGACTGTCACTTGGTCAGCCGCGGGGGATTCAGGGTCACTCTCCTTGGCAACGCAGGATTCCTTGGACTTGGATGTTGGTGAACTTCAGACAGTAAATGTCGACCCGCCTCGGCAGAGGTGAACTTGTATTGATGTCTTAGTGGCCACCGGTGCTCCGGGTGCGGGCGCCTCTGGCGGCAGGACACGTCGAAGGCCGCGCCGCAGCGGGCGAAGATCTCCCGAAGCGGAAACTCGCCTTGGGGCTGGCGGGCCTCGTCCTTGACCACC
>JAKDKP010000135.1 GCA_030453285.1 Propionibacteriales bacterium | reverse complement strand
CGACCACGCCACGAGCGCCCACTCTTCAAGGTGGTCGGCGCCGACGATGTCGAACTGGGCAGTCGCCGCCACGGGATCGAGCTGGTCGAGATGCAGGATGCCTTGGGCAGCTCTGCCGGCTGCACGAACCGGATGGTGGAGCCACGGGGTGTCGGTGTGCACGAGGTGATGGTTGGCCAGATGGTCGGCGGCGGCGGCGTTGTACCCGGCGAAGGCATTCACCAGCGCGAGTTGCGCTGTGGCTGCCGAGACGATCGCGTCCGCGCCCACAGTGCGGGCGTCGTGGGCAGCCGCATTGAGATGGCAGATCGCCTTGGACGTGTCGCGGGCGGCATAGCACGTCATCGCCCACTGCAACTTGAACCAGGCACGGTGCAGCAGCGAGATCTGACTGCCGTGGGGACCCAACTGTTGATCGGCGTACGCGGCAGCGAGGTGGAGTGCAGCAGAGACGTCGCCCCCCTGTCTGGCGGAGATCAACTGCGCCGTGATGTCGAGGATGCCCGACCCCTGCGACCCGTCCCGCGCGGCATGCATCGCCCACCCGGCTTCGCCGTAGTTTCGGATCAGCAGGCGACGGTGCGGATTCGCCGATTCGGGTCCGATGGCCGAGATCACCGATGACGCGAGAGCGAGTGCGGGGTACTCGGCAATCACCTCGTCGGGGAGGTCGTAGTAGGCCGCATCTGCATGGTGGGCGTGGTAGATCGTCAAACAGAGTCCGTGGTCGTTCCACATACGCGCCAGCAGTTCCCAATCGCCGGCAGCGCGGGCATGCACCACCACCAGTCCACCAAGTCCGTCGACATGGACGGTCGCCTGATCGGCCAGCCACCTGGCAGTGGCTTCGTGCACGTGCTGGGCGACAACCGGGTGGTCGGTTTCGAGAACGTTGGTGAGGATCGATTCCAGCAGCGTCGGGTACCGCCAACCGGGGCCGTTGTTGGACTGCACCGGTTCGAGTAGGCCGTGCCAGGTGAGCTCGTCGATGAGTTCGCGTACCGACCGCGGACCGAGGAGTTCCTCGGCCGGGGTACCGGGTCGGAACACAGCCTGCAGGAGGCGCTCGGTGGCATGGCCGGTGGCGGCCACGACCATCGCGGCGGTCAGCATGGTCACATCGCTGACCTGCGGGTGAACATGGTCGATCAGGTAGCGTGCCGCCGCGTCGGTGCCGAGCGGGTCGCGCTGGGCGTCGGCGGAGTCGAGGGCATGACGCAGCACACCGAGCCAGCCGCCCAGCTCGTCGTACAAGCGCCGCGCCAAGGGCGGATTGACCTCATGTCCCCAGCAGGCGGCATAGGTGGGGATCTGCTCGGCGGTGATGTTCAACAAGGCACTTGAGAGCGCCATCGTCCCGATTCCGGCGACGCGGGCCAGGCTGACGAGGTCGTGCGCCACGCGTGTGCAGATGACGACGTGCAGGTCGACTGTCTGGGCGAGCTGCTCGATCAGCGTCGATTGGATGGCGCGGTCGGTCAGGTAGTGGGCGTCGTCCACGATCACGATCCGGATTCCGTCTGCTGACGGGTGACTGGATCGAATCGTGTCGGTGATCATTGCCGGATCGGCGATGTCGGCCGCGTTGAACCACCAGACAGCGTCGCCAGTCCGTTGCCGTGTGATCGCCCATTCGGCAGCGAGCGTGGTCTTCCCGCTGCCGGACAGGCCTTGCACGATTGTCAGGGGGGCAAGGGAGTCAAGCCGTCTGATCAGGTCTGTTCGTAGAACACGTGATCCAGCTATCCGGGGGATGGTGCCGTGGGTCCGCCTGGGTGTCGGGGTTCGCACAAAGAGCTGCCTCCTCAGGACAGGACACGCCCCCGGGTTGGGATGCCGTGACCCACCGACGAAGTAGTCGGTGGGCTCGAACTCCGGGCCCGCGCCGGGGGGACGCGGGCCCGGAGTCTCCGGGCTACGTCAGGTCGAATGGTCCGTCCTGATCGGGTGCGCTGGGCTTCGCCGCGTGACGTCGGCGAGCTGCTACCAGCATTCCTCCTCCTGCCAAGAGCAGGAACAGTGCCGCACCGAGCACCATGGCCGAGACCTCTGCGCCGGTCTTGGCGAGGTTTCCACCCGGTGGGGTGACGGGTGGAGCGGGTGGCGGCGGAACTTCATGGTTGGTGCACAGCGGCGAGCCCGGTGCGCACACCGGATCCCCACCGGTGACGGCGACGACGTTGCCGAGCTGATGGTTGCCCTGTTCGTCGTATGCCTTCACCTTGACCGTGTACGTGACCGTGTACACCTGTCGGCTTGGAATGGCTCCGGTGACCCGGATAGTGCCATCCGCCGCGACAGCCGTCAAGGCCTCGTTCGACACCGTCGGTCCAGCGATCAGGTCAGCGTCGTCGAGCACGTCGACCATCCGGTCGGTGTAGTCGATCTCGGCCGGCTTGGCCTCCGGATTGGTCGAGCCGTTGGTGAAGGTCAATGTGTAGGTGACCTCCTGTCCGGGCTCGACCTCGGTTCCCGAGTCCGGATTGCTGGACTTCACCACGGTCACGTCAGAGACGTAGTTGACCGTGCAATCGGGAAGCTGGCCATCTTGGGGAACACACTTGCTGGGGGGCGTCGTACCGGGATCCACGAGGGAGTTGCCCAGGGCATCGTCACCGCGTTTTCCGTCCGGCTTGACGGTCACCTCGTAGGTGACGGTGACCTTCTGACCGGGCTCGAGGGACCCGCTGATCGTGAACCGACCATCGGTGATCTTGGAGACCTTCAGCGCTCCGCTGGATGCGGTCGGCTGCTTGGTCACCTCGGCGTCATCGAGAATTCCGGTCAGGACATCGTCACGGCTGAGCTTTCCAGCCGCCTTGCCGGCGTTCTCGAAGTGCAGCGTGTAGGTCAACACCTGCCCGGCCTTGACCGTGGTTCCCGAGGCCGGGTCGACGGTCTTCCAGTCCTTGATCTCGGGGACCTTGTTCTCGGTGCAGGGGACTCCGTCGTCTCCGCACTGGGGATCCTCCTTGCCCGTGGGGGCGAGGATGTTGCCCAGGACGTTGTCGCCCCGTTCACCGTCTTCGCCGACGGTCACGGTGTAGGTGACCGTCACCGTCTGATCGGGAGCCAACGTCCCGGTGATGACGAGCGTCTGCTCGGTGCTCAGTGAAGCGGTGAGCGCCGGGTTGGACGTGTCGGGTCCAGCGGTCAGGTCGGCATCGTCAAACACACCAGCGAGGTTGTCGGTGTAGTTCGCCGGGCCCTCCTTCTCACCGGAGTTGGTGAACGTCAGCGTGTACGTGACGTCCTGACCTGCCTGCACCGTCGTACCGGACTCCGGGTCGACTGTCTTGCTGACCTTGATGTTCGGCAGTTTCGTCGAGGTGCACTCGGGGCTGTCCTCGACACACCCTTCCGGCGGTGTACCACCTGGTGGCACTAGGAAGTTGTCGGCAGAGTTGTTGCCGCGGTCCGACTCGGGCTTCACCGTGACCTGATAGGTGACCTTTGCCGTGGCGCCCTTGGCAAGGGTGCCGCCCATTGCGAAGCGACCGTCAGACACGGCCGAAACGGTCACGCTGTCGGTGTCCGAGGCCGGGGCCCTGGTCAGATCCGCGTCGTCGAGCACGTCGGTCAGGACGTCCTCACGAGACACCTGTGCCGTTGCGGCTCCGGTGTTCTCGATCGTCACGGTGTAGGTGAGAACCGTTCCCGGACCGACCGGATCGCTGGACGCCTCGACCTGCTTGCCGTACGTGATCGCGGTGACCGGCGTTGAGGTGCAGTCGGGGAGTTGATCATCGGTCGGCACGCACACCGGGTCCTCCGGCGGGTTCGGCGGATTCTCCGGGTCGTTCTGCAGCAGGAAGTTCGCAGCGATGTCGTCGCCACGCTCCCCGTCGGCCTTCACGGTGACCTTGTACGTCACCGAGTAGGTCTCGCCCGACGGCACCTGACCGGTGATCGAGATGCGATTCCCGGCGCGATTGACGGTGAGCCCATCGGCCGAGGTGGGCTCGGTCGTGACATCCGCGTCGTCGGTGACGTGGGTGAGGTCGTCAATGGCGTCAACGTCGGCTGCGGCTTCCCCATCATTCTTGAAGCACAACGTGTACGTGAGCACCGAACCGGCGACGGTCGGATCGTCAGTGGATTGGACATCCTTCCATTGGGTCAGGTCCGCGCCAGGGATCTGTACGAAATCACAGGGCTGGGCGCCCGGAACCACCTGGTCCTCGGGGACACAGGCGAGGTTGCGCAGGTTCTGATCACCCTCACCGGTGTAGGTGACCGAGTAGGTCACCGTCGCCGACTCACCTGCGGCCAGCGCACCTTCCCAGGACAGGGTCGGCGCGTTGTACGAGGCCTCACCGGTCGACGCATTCGTGTCGTTGTTGAAGGTCGCGCTGTCCAGCACGTTGGTCAGGTCGTCGGTGAATGTGGCCGGCGACTCCGCGGTGTAGTCACCGGGACCTTCGTTGGTGATCGTCACCGTGTAGTCAACCGTGCCACCGATGGCGGGGAGTTCGGTCTGGCTGGCGGCCTTGTCGATCGACAGACGCGGCAGCTTGAACTCGGTCTCATCGCAGGGTTCACCGGTAGCCGGATCGAGCCCGCCCTCGGGTGGGTTGCAGACCGGCGTCTTCGGGTCCTCCGGGTCGTTGGGCACCCAGGTGACGTTGCGTACGGTGCCGTCGCCGCCAGCCTTCAGCTTGACGGTGTAGGTCAGCTCGACCAAATCGCCAGCGCCCAGCGGACCGGTCCAGGACAACAACGGCGACTGGAACGACACCGCACCCGGCTGGGAAGCCGACGCGTCGTTGTTGTACGTCGCGTCATCGAGCACCTTCGCCAGGTCATCGAACACCACCGCAGGGTTGTCGGTCGTGAAGTCGACCTCACTGGTGTTCGTTGCCTTCACCGTGTACGTGACGGTGTCGCCAGCCTTGGCGCCGGCCACCGCGTCGGACGACTTCTCGATCTTCAGGGCAGGTGCGGCCGGACAGGCCGAAGCCTCGTCGGAGTTGTTCGAGTCCACTGGATCGACCTGGTTGCCAGCTACTTGCCCGATGTTGTTGAGACATGCGGTCTGATCGGACGCGGTTGTCGCGGTGATCACGATCGTCGCTGATGCACCCATCGCGAGCTCCCCGCCGACACAGGTCACATCATTGCCATCAACCGTGCAGCCCTCTGTTGGGGAGGCAACGTTCGTGAGCTCGGCCTGAAGCGAGTCCGTCACGTTGTACCCATCCGAGGCGCCGGGCCCCTTGTTGGTCACGGTCAACTCGTATCGGATCTGTCCCCCTGGAACGAAAGTCGCGGGAGTCGACTTCACGATCTCGAGGTCGACCGGCGCGCCGGGAGACGCCGTGCCGTCATTGTTCCGCGAAGGTGGTCCGGGGTTGCGCGAAATGATGCTGACCGTGGGTGATGGATTGGCCGGCCCAGTGATCTTGATCTTGGCGATCTCACCCGAAGTGTTGTTGGAGAACCCCAGGTTGCCATTCGCGTAGGTCCAAGCCGCCCCAGCCGAGCCTGTACTGGCCGGAAAGATCTGTCCAAGGTTGCCCGTCACGCCACCTGTCGTCGGGTTGATGCGCGTCAGGCGACCATTCGTGTTCACGCCCCACAGGAAGCCACCTGAGAAGGTCCAGTCCGATGCTGCCGCGACGGCACTCAGGTTGAAGGCGCGAACCTGCGTCCCGGTGGTTACGTCAATGACTCGCACGATGGTGCCGTCGCTGGTGCCGGCGTAGTAGTAGCCGTCGTCGCCGAAGGCCCCAACGTTCGACCCTGGCCGCCCTGCGGTGAAGGTGAAGATCTGGGTGCCAACTCTTTCCGCAATGCCACCTTCACCGATCCGAACTAGCGCGCCTGCCGGGTAGCCTCCGCCTCCGACGGTGACGTTCGCATAGATATAGTTGTCGGCTGGGTTGTAGGCGATTGCGTTGTAGGAGAATGCCTGTGCCGTGCCCTCGGGTTCAAAGTTCGTCGTTCCGGAACCGTCCGTCACAGCCTTGTACAGCGTGGTGGGATCTCCTTGTGCGACGAAGACGTTCGCTGCGTTTCCACTGAAGGGATCGCCAGGTGCCGCTGCTGCACGCGGGGGGTTGGACACAGTGGAGTAGGTCGTGATTACCCCAGCCATGACGATCAAAGCGAGGGCAAGCATCGCTGGTCGTCTCAGCCGACCAACCAAGGTCGGCCTGGGCCGGCCGTGGCGAACGTGAGTTGGTGGGGCAGCTTTACGCCGCCAAGTGAGGGACTTCAAAGTCTTCACCCTGTTTCGTCATCGGTCGTACGCGTACGACGGGAGCGGAAAATGAACCTGCGAACCGCCTGTGGTCAGTGTGAGTAGCCAAGGCGGTTGCCCGTGTCACGGTCGGACCGGCTGGGGCGTCCCAGACGCTAGCTGTGTGGTCACCGTGCCGCTAGCGAAGCAGGGCCCACAGGGCGCATTTGGTCCCCT
>JAKDKP010000134.1 GCA_030453285.1 Propionibacteriales bacterium | reverse complement strand
CGACGTCGCGACCGTGGCGATGGGCCTGGCCGCCTCGATGGGGCAGTTCCTGCTCAGCGCAGGCGAGCACGGCAAGCGGTACGCGCTGCCGCACAGCCGGATCATGATGCACCAGCCCTCGGGCGGTCTGGGCGGTACGGCCTCGGACATCCGGATCCAGGCCGAGCAGTCGCTGCACATCAAGGCCCAGATGGCGCGCCTGATTGCCGAGCACACCGGCCAAACGATCGAGCAGATCGAGGCCGACTCCGATCGGGACCGTTGGTTCACCGCCGAGCAGGCGTTGGCGTACGGGTTCATCGATCACGTGTACGAGCAGGCCAGCCAGATCAAGACCGACGACGCGCCCAACCAGTGAAGGAGAGCACCATGGACCCGAAGAGTTTCGCGGTGCCCCGGGCTGAGGGGCAGCCGTTCGCGCCGACGATGGACTACTACATCCCGCAGTGGGAGGAACGCACCTCCTACGGCACCCGGCGGATCGACCCGTACACCAAGCTGTTCGAGGACCGCATCATCTTCCTCGGGACGCCGATCAGTGACGAGGTGGCCAATGCGGTGATGGCGCAGTTGCTGTGCCTGCAATCGATGGACGCGGATCGTCAGATCCAGATGTACATCAACTCACCCGGTGGCTCCTTCACCGCGCTGACCGCAATCTACGACACGATGCGCTACATCAAGCCCGACGTGCAGACCGTGTGCCTCGGCCAGGCGGCCTCGGCAGCGGCGGTCATCCTGGCCGCTGGCTCGAAGGGCAAGCGACTGGCCCTGCCGAACAGCCGAATCCTGATCCACCAGCCGGCCACCGAAGGCGGCTACGGGCAGTCCTCGGACCTGGAGATCCAGGCCAAGGAGATTCTGCGGATCCGCTCTCTGATGGAGTCGATGCTGGCCAACGACACCGGCCAGACAACCGAGCAGGTCAGCCGCGACATCGAGCGCGACAAGTACCTCACCGCTGAAGAGGCCAAGGAGTACGGCATCGTCGACGACATCCTGACCTCACTGAAGGATCTGGACGACTGATCGTACCGATGGACTGACCGACACGCGCCTCGACCGAGTCGCCAACGCCCCGCACGAAATCCAGCGAGTGTGGCGTCCGGTCGGGGTACTGTGCGACGCAGGGTCGACAGCCCGTAGGCAGGATCTCGAGCCCACCCGGGTGAGGGATGGAATCAGAAGGGGAGTCAGACGTGGCACGGATTGGCGAGAGTGGTGACCTGCTCAAGTGCTCCTTCTGTGGAAAGAGCCAGAAGCAGGTCAAGAAGCTGATCGCTGGCCCCGGCGTCTACATCTGTGACGAGTGCATCGACCTGTGCAACGAGATCATCGAGGAAGAGTTCTCCGAGGCCACCGATCTCGGGCTGGGTGACGAACTCCCCAAGCCGCTGGCCATCCGGCAGTTCCTCGACGACTACGTGATCGGTCAGGACGCCGCCAAGCGTGCCCTGTCGGTCGCGGTCTACAACCACTACAAGCGGGTCCGGGCCCAGGCCGAGGCGCCCTCGGCCCGCCGCGCCGCCGACGAGGACCAGGTCGAGCTGGGCAAGTCGAACATCCTGCTCGTCGGCCCGACCGGCTGCGGCAAGACCTATCTGGCGCAGACCCTGGCCAAGATGTTGAACGTTCCCTTCGCCATTGCCGACGCCACCGCACTGACCGAGGCCGGGTACGTCGGCGAGGATGTCGAGAACATCCTGCTCAAGTTGATCCAGGCCGCCGACTTCGACGTGAAGAAGGCTGAGACCGGCATCATCTACATCGACGAGGTCGACAAGATCGCCCGCAAGGCCGAGAATCCGTCGATCACCCGAGACGTGTCCGGTGAGGGCGTCCAGCAGGCGCTGCTGAAGATCCTCGAGGGCACGACGGCGTCGGTGCCCCCGCAGGGCGGTCGCAAGCATCCCCATCAGGACTTCATCCAGATCGACACCACCAACGTGTTGTTCATCGTCGGCGGCGCCTTCGCCGGACTGGACCAGATCATCGATGACCGGGTCGGCAAGCGTCCCCTGGGCTTCAACAACGAGACCGAGTCGCGTCAGCCGAAGCCGACCGACCCCTTTGCCGAGGTGCGGCCCGAGGACCTCACCACGTTCGGCCTGATCCCCGAGTTCATCGGCCGACTGCCGATGATCAGTTCGGTGACCCCCTTGGACAAGGAGGCGCTGACCCGCATCCTCGAGGAACCGCGCAACGCGCTCACCCGGCAGTACCGCAAGCTCTTCGAGCTCGACGGTGTCGACCTGGAGTTCACTGCCGAGGCGATCGACGCCGTCGCCGATCTCGCCCTGGAGCGAGGCACCGGGGCCCGCGGGCTGCGCGCCATCCTCGAGGAGGCGCTGCTCGGCGTGATGTACGACATCCCCTCCCATGAGGAGGTCGGCCAGGTGCTGATCACCGGTGAGGTGATCCGCGAGGGCGCCGAGCCGACGCTGGTGACCCGGGCCCAGCTCGCCAAGCGCGAGCGCCGCGACAAGTCGGCCTGACCGACCAGCCCCGGCCTCACCAGACTCCTCAGCGGAGGTCGTCGGCCACCGTACGAGGGTCGTCGGTGCAGAACCCGTCGATGCCGATGCGGCGGAACAGGGCCAGATCCTCAAGACCGAGACCACCGGCGGTCACCGTACGACCCGTATCGTGAGCGCGGTCGACCACCGCGGCCGGCACCGACTCCCAGTGCACGGTGCTGATCGTCTCCGCGCGCAGCCGGTCGGCCAGCACCCAGTACTCCTCGTCCACCGTGGTGGTGATCGGCGCGATCGGCAGCGCGGGAGCGAGCTCACGCACCCGCGTCAGGGCCTCGGTGCGGAAGCTGATGATTCGACTGAGCGCCCAGTCGATGTCCCGTCCGCGTACGGCGGCCAGCACCGCCTCGACGGCCGCCGGCGCCTTGATCTCCAGCAGCATTGGAACGTCGACGAAGTCCAGCACCTCGTCGAGGGAGGGGATCGCGTGGCCACCACGGAGCACGACGGTGGCCAGCGCCGACCAAGGCAGGTCGACCACCGTTCCGCTGCGGATCGGCGAGGAATCGTCGGCGACCCGGTCGATGGTCGGGTCGTGGATCACCACCGCCTTGCCGTCGGCGGAGAGGTGCACGTCGAACTCCACCATCGCCGCCCCCACGTCGACGGCTCTGGCGAAGGAGGCCAGGGTGTTCTCGGTGATCTCGGCCATCGCTCCGCGATGACCGATCAGGATCGGATCAGACACTGACGCCCGCCTTTTCCACCCGTGACCGGTTGTCGTCGAACACCTTCTGCAGCTTGGGGGCGACCTCACCGATCGCCGTTGCTGCCGGCACGTTGTCGCCGTAGACCCGCGCCATCGCGGCGCTGATGTCGAGCGCGCCGGACTGGAACCAACCGATCTGGTCGGCGGTGCGGGCGTTCTTGAGCTGCTGCAACGCCACCTGGTAGTTGGGGTTCTGCTTGACCAGATTCTTCACCGTTGCGGTGTCGTGGGAGGCCTTCACGATCGGCACGTATCCGGTGGCCTTGTGCCAGAAGGCGGCGATCTCCGGGTCGGCACAGAACTTGAGGAACTCAACGGCCGCGGCCTGCCGTTCCTCGGAATCGGACTTGACCACCGAGAGCCCCGAGCCGCCGGTCGGGCAGTTGGTCTGCTCGGTCTGCTGGCCCAGCATGAAGGCCGCACCGACGTCGAACTTCGACTGCTTGGTGATGTCGGCCAGGGCAGCGGTGGACTGGTGACACCCCGCGGCCAGCCCGGTGCTGAAATCGACCGGGGCATCCTTGGCGAGATAGCCGAATCCGGACTGGTGGATGAAGGCACGCTGCCATTCGAGCCAGCTGATGCCCGGCTCGTCGCCGATGGTGATGGTCCAGTCGCGCGAGTAGTTCCCGCCGAAGGCCCAGATGCCGGCCTGACCGGGCCAGGAGTCCTTCGCCGAGAAGGCCATCGCCTTCAAGGGCTTTCCCGACACCTGCACCTTGGCCAGTTCGGGAGCGAATTCGGCGAGCTGGTTCCACGTACGGGGGCCGGTCTCGGGCAGTCCCGCCTTGGCGTAGGCGTTCTTGTTGAAGTAGAAGAGCGGTGTGGAACGGGCAAATGGCACCAGGTAGGTCTTGCCGCCGGCCATGCCCTCCTTGACGTACTCATCCATGTAGACCGACAGGTTCCAGGTATCGGTGAAGTACGGATCGAGCTCGGCGAACACGCCGTTGAAGTGGAACTGCAGCCACTGCAGCTCGGGGAAGGCGACGATGTCGGGCACCGCGCGGGCCTGCAACCCGGCAGTGAGCTTCTGGTTGAGCTGTTCGTAGCCGGCCATGGATTCGGTCACCACCACGATGTCGCTCTGCGACTCGTTGAAGCGGCGACACATCTCACCGATGGCGGCGAAGGGATCCCCGGTCCACGGCGACCAGAACAGCACGACGGTCCGGCCCTGATACTGCTGGGGGACATCGACGTCGGCCTGCTTGTACGCGCTGGTGCGGTCACTGCCGCCGGCGTTGCCACCGGGGGCACCGCAACCGGTCAGACCGAGACCGACAGCACCCGCGACGGCCAGGCCGCCCAGCAGCGATCGACGGGAGAGCGATGAATTGATCATGGAAGGAACTCCTGATTGGTCGGATGGATGGAGGGGTCGGTGGAAGCGGGTCATCGGACTGCGCCGGCGGCGAGACCGCCGACGATCGTCCGCTGGGCCAGGAAGAACAGGATGAGCATCGGGGCCGCGGTCATCACGGTGCCGGCCATCAAATGGCCCCACTCGGTGTAACCCTCCTGGCTGCGCAGATACATCAATCCGATCGGCAAGGTCCGCATGGAGGCGGTGTTGGTGGCGATCAGCGGCCAGACGAAGTCGTTCCACTTGCCGATCATCACGATCAGCGTGGCGGTCAGGATCATCGGGCGACAGATGGGCAGCACCAGACTCCACAGCCGCCGGGCATGCCCGGCCCCGTCGAGGCGGGCCGCCTCGATCAGGTCGATCGGGACCTGGCGCATCTGCTGCAGGATCAGGAACATGGCGAAGGCGGATCCGATTCCCGGCAGGATCAGACCTTGGTAGGTGTTGATCCAACCGAGGTTGCCCAGCGTGATGTAGTTGACCAACAAGGTGACGTGACCCGGCAGCATCATCGAGCCGAGCATCAAGATCAACAGTGGCCGCTTCCAGCGGAATCGGACGAACGCGAAGGCGTACGCGCTGAGGATCGCGTTGCCCACCTCGAGTGCGGTGCCGATGACGGTCGTGATCACCGAGTTCAGGAAGAACCTGTCGAACGGTGCCGCCTGCCACGCATCGCTGAAGTTCGCCAGCCGCAGACTGGTCGGCCACCACTGGATCGGCCAGCTGTAGACATCACTGGGCGCCTTGACCGAGGTGCTGAACAGCCAGTAGAGCGGCACCGCGAACAGCAGCAGGGCCAGCAGCAGGAGGACGTAGTTGATCACCCGGGGCAGGGCGCGACGGCCGGTGCGCCGGCCAAGGACGGCGGTGCTCATGCGTGGCCCCACTTGTCGTTGAACCGCAGTTGGCCGAAGGTCAACAGCAGCAGGCCCAGGAAGAGGATGGTGGCGCTGGCTGCCGAGGTGCCGATGTCGAAGTCCCGGAAGGCGGAGTCGTAGACCAGCCACGACAAGGTGGTGCTCGAGGTGCCCGGCCCGCCGTCGGTCAGCGCGGCAATGATGTCGAAGGTCTGCGCCGCGCTGATCACGCCGGTCACGGTGAGGAAGAGCGTGACCGGGGTGAGCAGGGGTCGCGACATGTGCCAGTGCAGGGAGAAACCGTGGGCTCCGTCGAGGGAGGCAGCCTCCATCACGTCCTGGGGCAGGTCGAGGATGGCGGTGTAGTAGATGATGGCGACGAAACCGACCCGCTGCCACAGGTAGGCCAGCGTGATCGCCCACAACGACCAGTCCGAGGTGGTGGTCCACTGGGGTGAGTCGGCCCCGAACAAGGCGAAGAACCAGCGGGACAGGCCGTACGTCGGGTCGAACAGGAACAGCCACAGCATGCCGACGGCTGCACCGGGCAGCATGTGCGGGGCGAAGGCCAGGGTGCGGACGATCCCACTGCCGCGCAGCCGATTGGCCAGCAGGCCACCGAGCAATACCCCGCCCAGCAGACTTCCCGCGGTGGTGACGCCAGTGAACACGACGGTGTTGCCCAGCGCCTGCCCGAAGGTGGGATCGGTGAGCAGGCGCTGATAGTTCGCCAGACCGACGAAGGTCGGCATCGGGGCGATCATGTCCCAGGTGGTCAGGCTCAGATAGAGGTTGTACAACGTCGGCCAGTACGAGAAGACCAGGATCGCCAGCAGGTTCGGGGCGATCAGCAGCACGAACAACAGGCTCTGCCGGCCGTGCTGCTGTCGCCGCTGACGGCGTCGCCGGTCGGCCACATCGGGGGTCGGCTCCGCACTCTTGACAGGTGGGGATTCGAG
>JAKDKP010000133.1 GCA_030453285.1 Propionibacteriales bacterium | reverse complement strand
GCCTGCCCGGGTTGGATGTTCAACAGCAGGACGCCCTTGTACTTGCGGGCCACCCGCAGATGCTCGGCAATGATCTTGTCGTCGGTGCGGCTGCGGTACTTGCCGTCCTTGCCCGGAGAGGCGTGGACCGTTGTGGTGATCAACTCCAGGACCGGCAGCACCTTGCGACCCTTGCCGTACGGTTTCGCGCGCTTCTCCAGTTCCACCACCCGGTCCTCAAGTTTGCCGATGCCGAGCCGGCCCTGCCCCTTCGCGGACGGATGACCGGAATAGCCGACCAGACGGTAGGTCGGGAACAGCTTCCGTCCGCCACGCGGCAACTCGGCACCGGCAGGAGTTGGGCTCGGTGAGGTGGCCGGCGGCGGAGGCGGTGTTGCCGACCCCGTCGGACTGGATGGTGTCTGGCCGGCGCGGTCTGTGGGGGTGCTGCAGGCGCCGACCATGATCATCGCCAAGGCGATGAGTCCACCCCAGACGGCCACCAGACCGCCCCGGTTGAACCGCATCACAGGTTGATCATGTGACCCTCGATGCCCTCGACAGCCTCCTTGATCGCCTCGGACAGCGTGGGATGGGCATGGATGTTGCGGGCGACCTCTCCGGCGGTCAGATCGAACTGCTGGGCCAGGGTCAGCTCGGGCAGCAGCTCGGTCACGTCCGGGCCGACCATGTGGGCGCCCAGGAGTTCGCCGTAGGTGGCATCGGCGACCACCTTGACGAAACCGGTGGAGTCGCCCAGTCCGTGTGCCTTGCCGTTGGCCGAGAACGGGAACTTGGCGACCTTGACGTCGTAGCCCTTCTCCTTGGCCTGCTCCTCGGTGTAGCCGAAGGAGGCGACCTGCGGCTGGCAGTAGGTCGCGCGGGGAATCATGTCGTAGTTGACCGCCATCGTCTCGGCGCCGGCCATCGTCTCGGCAGCCACCACGCCCTGCGCCTCGGCGGTGTGGGCCAGCATCAGCTTGGCCGTGACGTCGCCGATGGCATAGATGTTGTCGACGTTGGTACGCATGAACTCGTCGATCTCGATGGCCCCGCGTTCGGTGAGCGCCACCCCGGTGTTCTCCAGGCCATAGCCCTCCGTACGGGCAGCGAAACCGATCGCCGACAGCAGCTTGTCGGCCTCCAGCACCTGCTCCTCGCCACCACTGGCCGGTGCGACGGTCACCTTGACGCCGTCGCCGGACTCATCGACACTCTCCACCTTGGTGCCGGTCATGATCTTGATGCCAAGCTTCTTGTACGCCTTGGCCAGGGTTGCCGACACCTCGGCATCTTCCAGCGGTACGACGCGGTCAAGGAACTCCACGATGGTGACATCGACCCCGTAGTTGGCCAGCACGAAGGCGAATTCCATGCCGATCGCGCCGGAACCGGCGATGATCATGGACTTCGGCAGCTCGGGAGCGACGATCAATTCCTCGTACGTCAGGACCTTGTCGCTGACCGCCACACCCGGCAACATCCTGGTGGTGGCGCCGGCGGCGATGATGCAGTTGTCGAAGGTGAGTTGTTCGCTCGAGCCGTCGTTCTTGGCGAGCTTGATGGTCTTGGCGTCGCTGAATTCGCCCCACCCGTCGTACTCGGTGATCTTGTTCTTCTTCATCAGGTAGTGCACGCCTTTGACCATCCGGTCAGACACGTCGCGGCTGCGCTTGTGCGCGGCGCCGAAGTCGAAGGTGACGTCGCCGGAGATGCCGAAGAGCTTGGCGTCGGCGGTGAAGATGTGGGCCAGCTCGGCATTGCGCAGCAGCGCCTTGGTGGGGATGCAGCCGACGTTGAGACAAACACCACCCCAGTACTTCTTCTCGATGATGGCGGTCTTCAGTCCCAACTGGGCAGCGCGGATCGCGGCGACGTACCCGCCCGGGCCGGCGCCCAGGACGACAAGATCAAAGTGTGCGGTCATGGCCCCTACTCTAGGGACTCCCCACCAGTGGTGACGAGCCGGGCGCAACACGCCCACCCACCCCGGTTCGGCAATATCTCAGATGTGAGATACCGTCCCCGTTGTGACTGACACTTACCTGGACAGGATTGGCGGACTGATCCGCGACGCACGCAAGCACCGTGGTCTCACCCAGACCCAGCTCGCCGATCAACTCGGTACGAGCCAGAGTGCGGTGCATCGGATCGAGGCCGGCAACCAGAACCTCAGCCTCGACATGGTGAACCGGATCGCCGAGGCCCTGGACAGCCAGTTGATTTCGTTGGGCACGGCCGGTCCGACCCACCTGCGGGTCGACGGCGGACGCAAGCTCAGCGGATCCATCGCCGTGCGCTCCTCCAAGAACGCCGCCGTTGCCTGCCTGTGTGCCAGCCTGCTCAACAAGGGCCGGACGGTGCTGCGTGGCATCGCCCGTATCGAGGAGGTCAACCGGATCCTCGAGGTGCTCACCAGCGTCGGCGTCGAGGCCACCTGGTCGGACAACAAGGAGGATCTCACCCTGGTCCGGCCGGCCGAGTTGGATCTCGGCGCGATGAACATCGAGGCCGCCCGCCGTACCCGCAGCGTCATCATGTTCCTCGGTCCGTTGATGCACCAGTACGACACCTTCCAGCTCCCCTACCCCGGTGGCTGCGACCTCGGGTCGCGGACCATTGAGCCGCACCTGCAGGTGCTGCGCCGTTTCGGTCTGGACGTGAAGTCGACCGGCGGCTTCTACGACTGCGACGTCGATCCCGGCCGTGGCACCCTCGACCGGCCGATCATTCTCACCGAGCGGGGGGACACCGTCACCGAGAATGCCCTGTTCGCCGCAGCCCGGACCGCTGGCACGACCGTGATCCGCAACGCCAGCCCCAACTACATGGTCCAGGACGTCTGCTTCTTCCTGACCGAGCTCGGCGTCAAGATCGACGGCATCGGCACCACCACGCTGAAGGTCACCGGGCTGAGCGACATCGACGTCGACGTCGAGTATGCCCCCTCTGAAGATCCGATCGAAGCGATGAGTCTGCTGACCGCTGCCATCGTCACCGAGTCCGAGGTGACCGTTCAGCGCTGCCCGATCGAGTTCCTCGAGATCGAGCTGTCGATCCTGGACGAGATGGGTCTCGACTTCTCCCTGAGCGAGGAGTACGTCTCGCAGAATGGGGTGACTCGGCTGGTCGACATCACCGTACGGCCATCGCACCTGAAGGCCCCGGCCGACAAGATCCACCCGATGCCCTTCCCCGGCCTCAACATCGACAACCTCCCCTTCTTTGCCGTGATCGCGGCCGCCGCTGAGGGGAAGTCGGTGATCCATGACTGGGTGTACGAGAACCGTGCCCTCCACCTGTTGGAGCTCAACAAGATCGGTGCCAACGTCACGTTGCTCGACCCCCACCGGATCACCGTCGAAGGGCCGACCCGCTGGCGTGGTCACGAGGTCGTCTGCCCGCCTGCCTTGCGTCCTGCGGTCTGCATCCTGCTCGGCATGCTTGCCGCGCGCGGCACCTCGATCCTGCGCGACACGTACGTGATCAATCGTGGCTACGAGGACCTGGCCGCGCGACTGAACGCCCTGGGCGCCAAGATCGACACCTTCACCGACTGATCATCTCGTCAACGCCAGCGAGGAGGGGGCGTCGTACGTTCAGAGGTTTCGACGCGCCCTCCTCGTTCCTCGTCGGGCTTGCTCACCGGCGTGTGTGGCTGGTGCCTCGGGCTGGCGTGACCTGAAACCCAGTCATCGTTGGCTGAGCAGCGAGGCCGCCTGCGGCCGAGTGTCCGTCGAAGCCTGCCGACGCATGGGAGGATCACGGCATGACCTATCACGCTGCCGAGTCGCGCTACGACACCGATGCCGAACACCCCATGCAGTACCGATTCTGTGGGGCGAGCGGCCTCAAGCTGCCGGTGCTGAGCCTTGGCCTGTGGCAGAACTTCGGCGACGACAAGCCGCTGGAGACACAACGTGCGATTCTCCGTACGGCCTTCGACGCCGGCATCACGCACTTCGACCTGGCCAACAACTATGGGCCTCCGTACGGCCAGGCCGAACACAACTTCGGGCACTTCATGGCCACCGACCTCAAGCCGTACCGCGATGAGTTGATCATCTCCACCAAGGCCGGCTACGACATGTGGCTCGGTCCGTACGGGCAGGGTGGTGGGTCGCGGAAGTACGTGCTGGCCTCGCTCGACCAGTCGCTGGACCGGATGGGCCTGGACTACGTCGACATCTTCTACAGCCACCGCTTCGATCCCGAGACCCCGGTCGAGGAGACGATGCGGGCCCTCGACACCGCCGTACGTCAGGGCAAGGCGTTGTACGCCGGCATCTCCTCCTATTCGGCGCGCAAGACCGTCGAGGCGGCCGAGATCGCTCGCGAACTCGGGACTCCCCTGCTGATCCATCAACCCTCGTACTCAATGTTGAACCGGTGGATCGAGGGTGATCAGGAGACCCCGAGCCTGCTCGGTGAACTGGAGAAGCAAGGCATGGGCTGCATCGCGTTCACCGCACTCGCCCAGGGCCTGCTGACCGACAAGTACCTCAACGGCATCCCCGAAGGATCACGCGCCTCCCGCAACGGTTCCCTCAGCAAGGACCATCTGGATGACAAGACGCTCGCCCATGTCCGCAAGCTCAACGACATTGCTTCGGACCGGGGGCAGAGCCTGGCTCAGCTGGCGCTCGCGTGGGCGCTTCGCGACCCTCGGATGACGTCGCTGGTGATCGGCGCCTCCAGTGTTGATCAACTGGAGAACAACCTGAGGGCGCTGGCCAACCTCGACTTCTCCGACGAGGAACTGTCCACCATTGATCAGTACGCCCGCGATGTCGGCATCAACCTGTGGGCCGGGTCGACCAAGGAGTGACCTCGGGTGCGTCAGCGCAGGCGGCGGGCGGTGAAGGTGTGGCTTGGGGTGACGAACTCGTCCTGAGCAGTCACCAGGCGGAGTTCTTCGGCCTGGGCGTCGCTGGTGATCTTGAGGACGCCGTACACGATCGAGGCCGTACGGGACAGTGCGACGGCCTCGTCGTGCGACTCCAGCCAGTGCGCCAGGAAGGTCGCCGAGGTCATGTCCCCGCAGCCCGACAGCATGCCGAAGTCGAGTCGCGGGGTGCTCACGATCCAGGCGCCGCGACCGGAGACGACGATCATGTCGAGTTCGCCGGCGGCGGTCTCCTCGTGCAGGGCGCTGGTGACCAGTACCAGGTCGGGGCCCATCTCGCGCGCCTTGTCGGCGGCGGCCAGCAGATCGGCGGTGCTGCGAACCGCGACCCCGGTGAGGAATTCGAGCTCGAACAGGTTCGGGGTGATCAGGTCGGCGGTCGGCACCACCTGGTCACGCATGAATTCGGGGATGCCGGGGCGGACGAAGAAGCCGCGATCGACATCACCCAGCACCGGGTCGCAGCAATAGGTGGCCGTCGGGTTGCGGCGCTTCACCAGGGCTGCGGCGTCCAGCACGACCTGGCCGACGTCCTCGGCGCCCTGGTAGCCCGACAGGATGGCGTCGCACCGGCCCAGTACCCCGCGCTCGTCGATTCCGGTCACCACCTCTGCGACATCGGTGGCCGGGAACAGTGGGCCGCGCCACGACCCGTAACCGGTGTGGTTGGAGAAGTGCACGGTGAGCACCGGCCACACCTCCACGCCGAGCCGCATCAACGGAAAGGTGGCTGCGGAGTTGCCGGCGTGGCCGTACGCCACCGAGGACTGGATGGAGAGGATCGTGGTCACCGCGGCATTCTCGCACTGCGGCCGGGCCCGCACGGCGACCGGCTGCCAGTGACTACCAACGAATCCCGTGTCGCTGTGGACGCCCCTACAGTGGTGCCATGCGATCGGGCGGGCACGAACACGGCGAGCACCCCGTTCTGCTCGACGCCAAGGACGACCGCTGGGCCTGGCGACGCAAGATCAGGATGAACCCCCGCAAGGCGTTCTTCTATCGCCTCGGGGTCGGCATTGCCGGCACCTTGTTCATCCTGCTCGGGTTCGTCACCGGTCCACTGCCCGGCCCCGGCGGCATCCCGCTGGTCCTGCTGGGCCTGGCGATCTGGGCCAGTGAATTCGAGTGGGCGCAGAAGTTGATGTCGTGGTTTCGTCGGCAATTGGCCTGGGTGCGCCGTTGGCCCCGGTGGGCCAAGGCGCTGATGGTGATCATCATCGTGGTCTGTCTGCTGACCAGCCTGTACCTGGCGATGCGGCTCTCCGGTGTGCCCGACTGGCTCCCCGCCCCGGTACGTGAAGTCCTGGGGTATCTGCCCGGGTTGTGACGGGCCGATCCGGATCGGAGCAGCCGCCCGCGGCAGGCTGGGGCCGGTTCGCCCGAGCATGGTCAATACTGACCACATGCGTGCCGCCGACTTCCCGTACTTCGACGGACCATTCGTCGCCCTCGCCCACCGCGGTGGCGCGGGGTACGGCCCCAACAAGGGGCGCGAGAACACCACGCACGCCTTCGCAACGGCCATCGACCTCGGCTACCGCCACATCGAGACCGACGTGCACGCCACCGCCGACGGGGTGCTGATCGCGTCCGCCTCGACCGCCTCGACCGGGTCACCG
>JAKDKP010000132.1 GCA_030453285.1 Propionibacteriales bacterium | reverse complement strand
CAACCGATGGTTCCACCATTGACTCGGCCATAGGCAGCTGTATCGGCTCAAGATTCGGCTGCAGACTTGGCGTCATCGTTGGCGCTGAGTTCATTTTATTGTCAGACGAATCGAGTACGCCGGCGTCGGATCTTGGGACGCTGCCGAGCGTGAGGGTCACTATGATGGCGCATTCGGACTACCGTCCACGTTTCCCTACGTGCTGGGCTGGGATGCGGCAGGGACTGTCGCAGCCGTCGGGCGCAATGTGACCCGATTCACCGCCGGAGACCGGGTCTACGCGGCGACGACGCCGGTTCCGCGCGGCGGCTTCTATGCCCAGTACGGGGTGGTTGAGGAAGAGTATGTGGCACACGTACCGGATCGCGTGCCGACCCGACAAGCCGGCGCGATGGCCTGGGATGCTCTCACGGCGTTGAGCGGGATTGAGGTACTTGACCTGAAACCTGGCGACACGCTGATGATCTTCGGGGCCAGTGGTGGAATCGGACATCTGGCCGTACAACTGGCGCGACACAAGGGACTCAAGGTGCTCGCTGTCGCATCCGGCGATGATGGAGTCGCCCTGGCCAGACAGTACGGTGCCGATGCGGTCGTCGACGGTCGCAAGGAAGACGTCTTGGCCACGGCAACTGCGTTCGCGCCGGATGGGCTCGATGCTGCCCTTGTCACGGTCGGCGGGTCGCAGACCGAGCGCGCCGTGGCTGCGGTCAAGTCCTCGGGGCAGATCGCCTGGACGAACGGCGCCGGACCCGCGCTCGCGACATCGCCCGCAGCACGGGTGACCCACTACGACGGCGATCGAAGTCGCGCAGCCACCGAACGGCTCAACGCCATCATCGAAGCAAGCACGTTCGAAGTCCATCTTGCCCAGACATTCCCCTTGGAGCGAGCACGGAACGCGCACCTTGCCCTGGCCGACCACTACGTGGGAAAGGTCGCCATCACAGTTGAGCCAGGGCCACAAGGTTGACGAGCGCGCACACAACGCGGCCGGTGCGTCGACCAGCGAAGCCGGCGAGGCAGCCAGGTCTGAACCTGGTGCAGGCTACGGTGACCAGATGATCCATCACGGACCAGACCACCACCACTTCGGGTCGGGACAATGGGGGTCGCATGGGCGCCGCAGGCGTCCCTTCGGTGGTCGGCACTTCGGGTACCGTTCCAACAATTGGGGGCCGCCGGTCCCCGGCACCGCCGGCACGACCGGCCGCACGATCCTGATCTTGGTCCTGGTGGCCGGAACCCTACTGGTACTGGGGGTCTGCCTGCTGTTCCTGTTCGCCATGTTCCGGTGAACCAGCCCAACTGATCATGGTCCGGTGGTCATCGGGAACTGATCATGGTGCGGTGATCAGTTGACGACCGGGTGCCCCTCGGCGGTCCAGTCGGTGATGCCGCCGTCCAGATTCACCGCGGTCCGACCCTGGGCGAGCAGGAAGCCGGGGGCGCGAGCCGACCGACCACCGGCATGGCAGTAGACGACCGCCCGGTCGGGCACTTCCGCGACCCGATCGGGCAACTGATCCAACGGGATGTGGACCGCACCCTCCAGATGACCGGCGGCCCACTCGTCGTCACGGCGTACGTCCACCAAGGACCACCCCTGGTCAAGCTTGGCCTGCACCTCGGAGGGCGTGATGGCGGGAATCTGCTCAGGTGTCTGCGCGGTCATGAGCCGAGGCTACTCCCCGCCGGGAGCTACTTGAGCAGGCGCGACATCCGTCGATCGGCCAACGGCTTGCCGCCGGTCTGACAGGTCGGGCAGTACTGCAACGAGGAGTCGTGGAAGGACACCTCCCGTACGGTGTCGCCGCACACCGGGCACGGCTGGCCGGTCCGCCCGTGCACCTGCATGCCGAGCTTCTTCTCCCCCTTGAGGTCCTTGGCCGCCAACCCTTCGGCGCGTTGGATCGCCCCGGCCAGTTCGGTCCGGATCACCTCGTGCAGCGCCGCCACCTGTTCGGCGTCGAGCCCACTGGCCGGCTTGTATGGGCTGAGCCGGGCGGTGTGCAGGATCTCGTCGGAGTAGGCGTTGCCGATACCGGCGATCAGCCGCTGATCGCGGAGCACCCCTTTGAGTTGTGCCCGTCCAGCGCGGGCCAGGATCGCGCCGAGCACCTCGGGAGTGAAGTCCGCCGCCATCGGATCCGGCCCCAGCCCCGCGATGTGGGGCACCAGATCAAGATCGGTCACCACGTACACCGCGAGCTTGCGGGTCGTGCCGGCCTCGGTCAGCTCGAATCCCGAGCCGTCGTCGAGGGTGACCCGCAGCGCCAGCGGGCCCTTGCCCGGCCGCGGTGGCGTGGCCGGCAGCTCGTCGCGCCAGCGCAGCCAACCCGCCCGGGCCAGATGGAACACCAGCCACAACCCCTGGCAGTCGAGCGCGAGGAACTTGCCGCGACGCCGTACCTCGGAGATCGGCAGACCATGCAGCGCGGTCAGCGGCGGGTCGTACGTCTTCAGGGCGGTGAAGGCCGCCAGGTCGGCACGGGCCACCGTACGGCCGGCGCACCGCTCGGTCAGGAATCGCTTGAGGGACTCGACTTCCGGCATCTCGGGCATACCGCCATTGTGGCGCCCCGCACCGACATGAGGTCACTGTCTGTATGAGTCTTCATCTGTCTAGTCATCGGCATAGACACCGGTACAGGAGGCAATCAACCCCGTACAGCCCGCCCCCACACCGGAGACGGGCCGTACGGGATCGCACAGATGTGGCGATTCAGCCCGCGTTCGTGTCACGTTCCGGCAGCGAAGCGTCGGGCTGACCGTCCACCGGGTCACCACCGGGAACCTGATCGCCCTTGCTCTGCTGGTAGGCCTTCTCGATCGCGTCACCGACCTCCTGGTCGATCTTGCGCCAGTATTCGAAGACCCGTGACAGCACCGGCTCCTCGACATCGGGCACCAGGGAGCCCGACACCGTCTCGACCAGCCGCGCCCGCTCGTCGTCGGAATAGACGTCGCGCACCAACGTGTGCGCCTGACCGAAGTCGTCATCCTCGGCGTGCAGGGTGTAGGCGGCGCGGATCAGCGTGCCATCGGACTCCCACCCGTTGTCCACCGGCCCCTGGGCATCCTGGTAGGACCGCCCGTACGAGTTCGGTGCGTACACCGGCGCGCTGCCGGTGTGGTGGAACTGCATCGACCCCTCCTTGTCGTACGAGTTGGTCGGGCTGAGCGGGGCGTTCACCGGCAACTGATTGGCATTGGTGCCGATCCGGTTGCGGTGCGCATCGGGATAGGAGAAGACCCGACCCAGCAGCATCTTGTCCGGCGACACCCCCGTACCGGGCACGGTGTTGGACGGGCTGAACGCTGCCTGCTCGATCTGCGCATAGTGGTTGACCGGGTTCTCGTTCAGCGTGAACCGGCCCACCTCGTGCAGCGGGTAGTCGGCGTGCGAGAGAGTCTTGGTGAGGTCGAACGGATTGAAGCGGTAGTCCTTCGCCTCGTCGTACGGCATGAGCTGGACACTGGCCTTCCAGCTCGGGTGGTCCCCGCCCTTGATCGCCTCGAACAGGTCGCGCCGGTGGTAGTCAGCGTCCTCCCCGGCCAGCTTGCCGGCTTCCTCGTTCGTCATGTTCTCCACACCTTGCTCGGTGTGGAAGTGGTACTTGACCCAGGTCTTGTCGCCGGCCTCGTTGACCCACAGGTAGGTGTGTGAGGAGTAGCCGTTCATGTGGCGCCACGACTTGGGCAACCCGCGATCACCCATCAGGTACGCCACCTGGTGTGCCGACTCCGGCGACATGGTCCAGAATTCCCACTGCATGTTGCCCGACCGCAGGCCCGAGTCCGGCAGCCGCTTCTGGGAGTGGATGAAGTCGGCGAACTTGATGGGATCGCGGACGAAGAAGACCGGCGTGTTGTTGCCGACCATGTCGAAGTTGCCCTCGTCGGTGTAGAACTTCAGGGCGAATCCGCGGACGTCGCGCCAGGTGTCGGGCGAACCCAGTTCGCCGGCCACGGTGGAGAACCGGGCCAGCATCCGGGTCTTCTTGCCCTGCTGCAGGAAGTTCGCCTTGGTCCACTTGCTGACGTCGGCGGTGATCTCGAGCTCGCCGAAGGCGCCCGAACCCTTGGCGTGGGGGCTGCGCTCGGGCACCCGTTCCCGGTCGAAGCGGGCAAGCTTTTCCACCAGGGCGACATCGTGCAGCATCAGCGGGCCATCGGGACCGACGCTGAGCGAATGGGCATCGGACTCGCGTCGGGCACCGGACTCGGTCGTCGAGGGAATGCTGGGATCGAACGTGGTCATCGTTTCTCCTGATGTTGGACAACAGATGGTCCCTGCACGATGCGTCTCACGACACCTCGCGCAGGTCTTGCCGACAATCGGGGCACAGCCCCCAATACGTCACCTCGGCCTCGTCCAGGAGATAGCCGTGGTGGTCGTGCGGATCCAGACAGGGCGCCTCACCGACGGCGCAGTCGACGTCGGTGATGGCGCGGCAGCCCCGACAGATCATGTGGTGGTGGTTGTCACCGACGCGTACCTCGTAGCGGGCGACAGATCCGGCCGGCTGGATCCGGCGGAGCAGTCCGACCCCGGTCAGGGCATGCAGCACGTCGTAGACGGTCTGCACCGAGACCTTGCCCAGTTGCCCACGTACGAGGCGGCAGACGGTGTCGGCGTCCGCATGCGGTCGAGCCCGTACGGCGTCGAGTGCGGCCAGTCGGGGGGCGGTCACCCTGAGGCCCGCCTCCTGCAGCAGCGCACGATCGTCCACGAGGTCCGACATGCATCTCAGGCTACGGGGTTTTCTGGATTGATTCAAGATATTGCCAGCCTGGTTTTCCACACATTTGGCGGGCACGCCACCGTCAGGCACCATTTCATGGTCCACTTGTCATCCCATGCCACAACCCCCACGCCACCACTGCCGAGATGAGACATGAGCACGAATCCCTCAACGCCACGCGCGAGCGTTCCCACTCCCGGCCAGATTGCCGCGAAGAATCGTCGGCGGCCCGCGCTGATCGCGCTTGCCCTCGCATTCCTGCTGTTGTCGGCGCTGGCAGGATGGTGGGCCTTCACCCAGATCAGTACGACGACCTCGGTCATCGGTGTCAAACAACCCATCGCCCGCGGTGAGGTGATTGAGCGCGAGGACCTGGTGTCGATGGAGGTCAGCAAGGATCCCAATCTGTCGACGGTTCCGGTTGAGGAGATCGATCAGGTGGTCGGCCGTCGCGCCGCCACCGATCTGCCGGTGGGCGTCACCGTTCCACGCGACGCATTCTCCGACGCCCTGGTGCCACCCAGAGGTCGTGCGGTCATCGGCGTAGTGACCGCGGCCGGTTTCGCGCCCCGGACCGGCCTGGTCAAGGGGGCGCGGGTGACACTCGTCCCGCTCACCGGGAGTGGCCCGGCATCGGATGCGAGCGGCGCTCCGACCCCGGAGGATCCCGCCTCACAGTCCACCCCCGGTGCGTCGACCAGTCCAGGCGGCACCGGCTCGGTCCCGCCGAGTGAGGGTGCCGTCGAGGGCACGGTCGTCGACTGGGTCGACACCGGCGACGGGGCCAGCCGGATCGACATCGAGGTCGACGCCACCCTGGCACCAGAACTGCAACGGCGCGCGGCCGAGAACAAGCTCGCCGTGGTGGTCGAGTCGCAGGAGCGCTGAGCATGCCGATCGTCGTGTTGACCACGGCTGCCGGAGCCCCGGGGGCCACCACCACCGCGTTGGGCCTCGCCCTCACCTGGTCGGGTCCCACCCTGCTGGTGGAGGCCGACCCGGCCGGCTCGTCCATCGCCTCGGGCTACTTCCGAGGTTCGGTGGACCACACGTACGGGCTGCTGAACCTCGCGCTCGGACCCACCCAGACCGATCTCGCCCAAGCGATCCTCGACGAGTCACGGGTACTGGACGAGCAGGCCGATCGGCGCATTCTTCTGGGACTGGCCGAACCGGCCCAGGCATCGGCGCTGACCAGTTGGTGGGAGCCGATCGCCGAGGGACTCCTCCAACTCGATGCGGCGGGTTACACGGTGCTGATCGACGCCGGGCGACTGACCCAGGGGTCCTATCCGATGCCGCTGCTCGGGGTCGCCGATCTGGTGCTGGTGATGTGCCGCGGCACCTTGTCCTCGGCCGTTCGTACCCAGCCGATCGCCGCTGCCCTGCACGACGTGTTGGAACGAACCGGCCGTGGCGAGCAGTTGGGGCTCGGTATTGTCGGTCAGGCCGACTACAGCGGCCAGGAGATCGCCAAGGCGTTGCAACTGCCCTTGGTCCTGCGCCTGCCCGAAGACAGCCAGAACGCTCGGGTGCTGTCCGACGGCGCGAACGAACGCAAGTTCGCCGCCAGCGGTCTGGCCAAGGCGTATCGGGCCGCCAGCCTCGAGCTCACCAGCCGGGTGGCCCGTCGTCGTCGGGTCGTCCACCTCGACGGCACGCCGCGGGCAGATCCCCCGGACGCAGGGCCCGAGCGATCGCCCGCCCCGGCCGCCGGGCCAGCTCAGCCACCGGGCGGGCCGGGCGTCGTACCCCACCCGACCGGGCCGC
>JAKDKP010000131.1 GCA_030453285.1 Propionibacteriales bacterium | reverse complement strand
CTCCTCCGGCGCCCCGGCCGGGCGAGGCGCGTCGGCGGCCTCCACCGATCCGTTCAGCCGCTCGTACCACGCCGAGTCGTCCTCAAGGGTCGGGGCGTCCTCCCCACCCTCGACCTCGGCACCTGGAACGATCGGTTTGCCGTCGGGCCCGACCACCCGGTAGCCCGTCTCGCCCGGCATCGCCCACCCCAACCGTTCACGAGCCTGCGCCTTGACGTACATCGGGTCCTGCCAACGGTCCAGCTCGGCGGTCAGGTCGTCGATCCGTGCCTGCCGTTCGGCGATCTCCTGCTCGGCCTCGGCGAGTTGACGTTGTTGATCGAACAGGACGCGCAGGCTGGAGGCGTACGAGATGATCAACAGCAGCATGACCACGCCGAGCGCAATCGCACGAGTGGTGACTCCGGAGCGGCGCAGGACCGCCGCGCGGTGGCGTTCCGAGGTGGCCTCCACCGCCTCCTCGGCGACGGTTCCGGGCGCCTCGGTGTTCCGCCGGGTGGCGGCGGTCGACCTGTTCTTCGTACGCGAAGTGGCGCCGCGTCCCGGACCGGAGCCCGGGCGCGGGGTCCGCTTCGGACCGCTGGCCATCAGCTCTGCTGGAACCGCGGGAAGGCCGACGCGCCGGCGTACGTGGCGGCATTGTCGAGGAGCTCTTCGATCCGCAGCAGTTGGTTGTACTTGGCGACCCGCTCGGACCGCGCCGGAGCGCCGGTCTTGATCTGACCGCAGTTGGTGGCGACAGCCAGGTCGGCGATGGTGACGTCCTCGGTCTCGCCCGAACGGTGGCTCATCATGCACCGGAATCCGTTGCGGTGCGCCAGTTCAACGGCATCGAAGGTCTCGGTCAGCGAACCGATCTGGTTGACCTTCACCAGCAGCGCGTTGGCGGACTTCTCGTCGATTCCGCGCTGCAGACGCGACACGTTGGTGACGAACAGGTCGTCGCCGACGATCTGCAGTTGATCACCCAGGGTGGCTGTCATGCCGGCCCAACCGGTCCAGTCGTCCTCACTCAGCGGGTCCTCGATCGACACGATCGGGAAGTCGTTGGCCCACTGCTGGTAGACCTCGACCATCTCGTCGCCGGTTTTCTGGGCACCGTCGAAGGAATAGACGCCGTTGTCGCAGAACTCAGTGGCAGCCACGTCCAAGGCCAGGGCAATGTCGGTCCCGAGCTTCAGCCCGGTCAGCTCGACGGCCTCGGCGATCAACTCGAGGGCGGCGACGTTCTTGGACAGGTTGGGTGCGAAGCCACCCTCGTCGCCCAGACCGGTCGACAGGCCCTTCTTCTTCAGCACCGACTTGAGCGCGTGGTAGACCGACGCGCCGTGGGCCAAGGCTTCACGGAACGTCGGGGCGCCGATCGGGGCGACCATGAACTCCTGGACGTCGACATCGGAGTCGGCGTGTGCACCACCATTGAGGATGTTCATCATCGGGACCGGCAGCACGTGCGCGTTCGGCCCGCCCAGGTAGGAGAACAGCGGCAGGTCGGCGGATTCTGCAGCGGCGTGCGCGACCGCGAGTGAGACGCCCAGGATCGCGTTCGCACCGAGGTTGGCCTTGTTGTCGGTGCCGTCGAGTTCAATCATCAGCGAGTCGATCAGGCGCTGCTCGGTCGCGTCGTAGCCGAGCACGGTCGGGGCGAGTTGGTCCAACACGGCCAGGACGGCCTTCTGCACGCCCTTGCCGCCGTAACGGGCCTTGTCGCCGTCACGCAGTTCGACGGCCTCGAAGGCTCCGGTCGAGGCGCCGGACGGGACCGCCGCGCGACCTTCGGAACCGTCATCGAGGCTGACCTCGACCTCCACGGTCGGGTTACCTCGGGAGTCGAGGATCTCGCGCGCTCCCACGAATTCGATTTCAGCCACAGTCTCGCCCTCCGCTGATCTGGTTGGTTGGCGTCAGCCTAACCGGGCCGGGCGGTGTCGGAGCGGACCAGCTGCGGTGTGGTGTCCGGATCAGGCCAGCCCGCCCACTGGTCGGCGGGCTGGCCCTTCACCAATCGGTCATCGGGACCGCTCAGTCGACCAGGCTGCCCCAGGTGGCCGGCCCGGCGACGCCGTCGACGACCAACTTGTTGGCCTTCTGGTAGGCCTTGACCGCTGCCAGGGTGGCCGGACCGAAGCTGGCGTCGATCGCCAGCGAGTGCCCCGACGCCTTGAGCTCGGTCTGCAGGGCTCGTACGGCATCGCCCTTGGCTCCGTTCTTGAGCAACACGATGACCGCCACCCACGTACGCGGGCCGGCGACGCCGTCGACCACCAGGCCGGCGGCCTTCTGGAAGGCTTTCACTGCGCCAAGCGTGGCCGGTCCGAAGCTGCCGTCGATCGCCAGCGAGTGCCCCCGCCCCCGCAGCAGATACTGCAACGTTGTCACCGCCGCACCCTTCGCACCACTCTTGAGCAACGGGAATCCGGTCTCGGTGGTCGGCGGTGGAGTGGTGCCGTCGCCGTACCGGCTGTAGATCAGATTGGCGGCGTTGATCCGGGCCTGATCGGCGTGTGCCGAAGGACGCTCGTAGTACTTCCGGACCGCCACCGCGGCGGCGCTCGGGGTGCTGGTCGCCTTCAACTGGGCCAGTGCACCCTTTTCGGTGGTGGTGAACTCACGCCAGACGAAGTCGAGCTGGAGGCCGAGGTTCGACCATGCCAGCCCGCGGGAGGCGGCGTAGCTCTCCAGTGCGGTCCGACGGCTTCCCTCCCACTGGGCGATGCCGCGACCGGGTCCGCCACCGAACTGCTTGGCAGCCGGGTTGATCGGGTCGGCACCGGATTCGACGATGAAGTTGCCGATCAGTCCCGCGGTCTGTGCCTCGGAGAGGCCCTTGCCGCGGAAGAAGTTCCAGGCGGTTTCGTTGTTGTTCGCCGCCCACGAGGGGGTGATGGCGAGGCCGAGGGCGCCGCCGACACCGACGGCTGCGGCCAGGGAGAACATCCTGCGCCTGCTGAGTGTGACCCTGACAATGATCCTTCCGATGGGGGATTCGGGGTGTGACATCCCGCACACTAGGGCAGACCAGACGGTGCGGTCACGGGTCGTCGGAAACTGTTCACCGAGCGGTCAGCACCGGACACCACGCCGGCCTCAACCCGGAAGGGCCGGGAGCCAGCAGTCAGCGACGGCGTCTGCGTCGGCTCAGATGGTGCGCGACGTTCACCCCGACGATGCCCGCCCAGGCGACCGCGAGGCCGAGCAGACCGGGTTCGACATTGGTGGCCGCGATCGCACTGATCGGGATGCCGGTGCCCAAGGAAACGATACCCAGCACGAACTGATGAGCGCCCGCAGTCTCGTCCAGTTCGCCCTGCTCGTCGGCCCGGTGACGCTCGAGGCGGGCGTCAGTCCGGGGAGTGACCTGCTCAATCTCCCCAGCGACCGGATGGCTCCGGTACGGCTCGTACCGTCCACCCACGATCTCGTCCTCGGTCGGTTCTGGATGCTGGCTCATGGAAGTCCAACCTAGTCCCAACGTGCGGCTGACGTCACTGTTGCGGGGCCGCCTCGGCCGTCCGTACCTGCCGTTCAAGTTCACGAACCGCGTCTCGCATGGCCTGATCGGCATCGATCCCCGAAATCTTTGCCCGCGAGACCAACCCCAACAGGGCTGCAGACAACTCCTGGGAGCTGATCGGCTCGGTGTCCAACTCCAGCGGCACGTGCCCGGACGTGGCTCGCGAGATGATCTTGGAAGCCCTGGCCAGCGCCGACATCTGTTCGGGAATCCCTTCCAGGACTGAGGTTCGGCCTTTCTCGGCCGCCTTGCGTTGCTCCCAGGTCGCGTTCAGGTCGTCGGGCACCTGTTCGTCAGCGAAGACGTAGGGATGTCTCATGATCAACTTGTCGGTGATCCCGGCGGCGACCTCGTCCAAGGTGAAGGCGGATCGCTCGGCGGCAATGGTGGCGTGGAAGATCACCTGCAGCAGCAGATCGCCCAGTTCCTCACGCAGGTGTGCATCATCGCCGGTCTCGATCGCCTCGACGGTCTCGCAGGACTCCTCGATCAGGTACGTGACCAGGCTGCGGTGGGTCTGCCGGGCGTCCCATGGGCATTCGATCCGGAGCCGCCCCATCACCTCGACCAGGCGTTCCAGCTCGGTCATCAACGTGGCTGGGCGTCCGTGGACGACAACGATCCCTTTCCGGACTGGGCCGACATCAAGCCTTGTTCGTCGGCACTCCAGGCTCCGTACTTCGGATTGAGCTCCACCGTGGCTTCCTGCAGAGCCTTGGCCGCCTCTTGCTGCCCGGCTGCCTGGATCAGCAAGGTGGCCTCGGTGTACTGCCGGTAGTAGTCCAATGAGCCGCCCTTGAGCTCAACGCCTGCCTGGGCTGCCTGGTTGACCTGGTCGGCCAGTGCTGCGTCCTGCTGGGTCTGCGGGATCGTGATGCCCTGATCGGCACCCAATTGGCGCACGATCTCGAACTGGATCAGATTGGTCGCCACGCCGCCACGGTCCTCGGGCGACAGCGGCTGGCCGAGATCGTTCAGCCCGGCAATGGTCTGCTCGTACTGCTCGGCCGAGATCTGGGTCCCGTTCACGTACGCCATCGCCTTGGGGGACTGGCAGCCGGTCAGGGCGACCATGGCCAGCACGACGCCCAGCACGGCAATCGACCACTTCTTCACGGCGAACTCCTCAGATCTGACGGTGACACCTGATCCTACGAGGTCGCCGGCGTCGCCCCAACCCGGCGCCACCCGATCGTGAAATCCCACCATCGGGATCAGGGGGCGAAGACGGCCTCGAGCACTCCGGTGCACCACTGGAGCAGGTCTGAGTCGCTCAGTGGCCGACCACCGATCCCGGCCGTCTTCGGGCGCGGGACGAGGATGAATCCGGCCTGGCTCTTGATCACACTGCCCGGGTACAACCGCTGCAGCCGCATCGCCCGCGACTAGGCGAGGTCGGCCGGTCCGAAGCGGATGTTGTTGCCGGCGGTAACCACCTCGTGAACGTCCAGATCGCGAGCCCGGATCCGGAACGCCGCCACCTCGAGCAGCGTCTCGGCCGGCTTGGGCAGGTCCCCGTAGCGGTCCACCAGCTCGGCACGCACCTCGTCCAGATCGGTGCTGCTGCGGACCTCGGCCAACCGCTTGTACATCTCCAGCCGCAGCCGCTCGGACTCGACGTAATCCTCGGGCAGGTGGGCATCGACGGTCAGCTCGATCCGCACCTCGGGTTCGGCAACGGTGTCGTCGCCACGGAAGTCGGCAACGGCCTCTCCCACCAGCCGGACGTACAGGTCGAAACCGACGTCGGCGATGTGCCCGGACTGCTCCCCGCCCAGCAGGTTGCCCGCACCACGAATCTCCAGATCCTTCATCGCAATGGCCATCCCCGCCCCCAGGTCGGTGTGCGCGGCCAGCGTGGTGAGACGATCGTGGGCCGTTTCGGTGAGGGGCTTGTCCGGCGGATAGAAGAAGTACGCGTACCCGCGCTCGCGGCTCCGACCGACGCGTCCTCGGAGCTGGTGCAGTTGGGACAGGCCCATCACGTCGGCCCGCTCGATCAGCAGGGTGTTGGCGGTGGCGATGTCGAGCCCGGCCTCGACGATCGTGGTGCACACCAGGACGTCGGCGCGCCGCTCCCAGAAGTCGACCATGACCTGCTCGAGCTGGTGCTCGTTCATCTGGCCATGCGCGGTCACCACGCGCGCCTCTGGCACGAGCTCGGACAGGCGGCGAGCGGTCTTGTCGATGCTCTGCACCCGGTTGTGGACGTAGAACACCTGTCCCTCGCGGAGCAGTTCGCGGCGGATCGCCGCAACGACCTGGCCTTCGTCGTACGGGCCGGCGAAGGTCAGCACGGGGTGGCGTTCCTCCGGCGGGGTGGCGATCGTGGACATCTCGCGGATGCCGGTGACCGCCATCTCGAGGGTGCGCGGGATCGGTGTCGCCGACATGGCCAGCACGTCCACGTGGGTGCGAAGCCGCTTCAGCGCCTCCTTGTGTTCGACGCCGAACTTCTGTTCCTCGTCGATGATCACCAGTCCCAGGTCCTTGAACTGCACCTCGTTGCCGAACAGCCGGTGGGTGCCGACGACCACGTCGATCGAGCCCCTTGCGACTCCCTCGACGGTCTCCCTGGCCTCCTTGTCGGTCTGGAAGCGACTGAGTCCGGCGACGGTGACCGGAAAGCCGGCGTAGCGGTCGGCGAAGGTGGCCTGATGCTGCTGGACCAACAGGGTCGTCGGTACGAGGATGGCGACCTGTTTGCCATCCTGGACGGCCTTGAACGCTGCCCGGACGGCGATCTCGGTCTTGCCGTAGCCGACGTCGCCACAGATCAGCCGATCCATCGGCACGATCTGTTCCATGTCCTGCTTGACCTCGGTGACCGCCGACAACTGGTCGGGGGTCTCGACGTACCCGAAGGCGTCCTCCAGCTCCCGCTGCCACGTGGTGTCCGGGCTGAACGCGTGCCCTCGGCTGGCCTGACGGGCCGCGTAGAGCTTGATCAACTCCGCAGCGATCTCACGGACCGCCTTGCGAGCACGGGCCTTGCGCTTGGTCCAGTCACCGCCGCCCATCTT
>JAKDKP010000130.1 GCA_030453285.1 Propionibacteriales bacterium | reverse complement strand
GCACGGTGACCATCGTGTAGATCTGCGTGGTCGACAAATCATAAAAAAAAAAAATCTCCTGCACCACCCGTACGTCGGCCCCTCCATCGAGCATGTGAGTGGCGAAGGAGTGCCGCAGGGTGTGCGGCGAGATGTGCACGGCCAACTCGGCTGCCTCCGCCGCGGACTGCAGTGTGTTCCAGGCGGTCTGCCGGGAGAGCCGTGTCCCGCGGGCGTTCAACAGCAGGGCTGGCCCGGATCCGCGGCGCGCCTTCTCCGCCAATACCGGCCGACCCCGGACGAGCCAGTCCGCACAGGCCTGGCGGGCGTACGAGCCGACCGGAACAATGCGCTCCTTGTCGCCCTTGCCGACCAGCCGCAGCCCGAGGGTGCCGGAGGTGTCGTCCAGCAGGCGGGTCACGTCGTCCACGTCAAGGTCCAGGATCTCGGTGATCCGGGCACCGGTGCCGTACAACAACTCGAACAGCAACGCGTCGCGCAGGCCGGTCGGGGTTGTCCGGTCGGGGACCTCCAACAGCCGACGGACCTCGTCAACGCTGATCGCCTTGGGCAGCCGCCGGGTGCCGCGGGGTGGTTGCACCGGTACGGCGACGTCGACCTCGGTCTCCCCCTCCTCGACGGCGAAACGGTGGAAGCTGCGCACCGCGACCACGGCCCTGGCCGTGCTGGACACCGCCAGGGGGGCCCGGGCCGGCAACGGTCCGCGCGCCGGGCGCCCCTCACGCAGGGCCACGGCGAACGCTGACACGTGCAGGGTGGTGATCTCGGGCAATTCGGTGACCCCCGCTTCGCCCAGATGCTGCAGATAGCGATCCAGGTCACGCCGATAGCCGGAGAGGGTGTGACCCGAGACGCCACGCTCGACGGTGAGGTGATCGAGATAGTCACCGACCAGGCGCTCCAGGCCGGTCATCGCCGCTCGGTGTCCTCCGCCCGAGACCGACGGGCCGGCCACGGCGCATCAGCCGGCCGCAACGCATCCCACCCGTCGCCGTGTCGGGAGGCCCAGGCCGCCAGACAGCCGGCGACCAGCAACGGATTCTGTACGTGTCCGGCCAGCACCGCGGTCACCAGTTCGGCCAGGGGCGCGCGGACCACCGCCATGTGGCTCTCCTCCCCCTCCAGTACGAACCCGTCGGGGCGTTCGACCGACGACAGGTCACGGGCCAGGAACACCCGTACGGTCTCGGACATGCTGCCGGGGGACGTCATCAGGTCGACAAGGGTGCGCCAGTCGCCGGCGGCAATGCCGGCCTCCTCGGCAAGCTCCCGCGCGGCCGCGACGGCGTAGTCCTCGCCGTCGATGTCGAGCAGCCCGGCGGGCGGTTCGACCAGCACCTGTCCGACCGGGTGCCGGTACTGCTGCACCAGCACGACCTGGTCGTCGTCGTCGACAGCGATCACCGCCACCGCACCGGGGTGCGTCACCCACTCCCGTGTCATCGACGATCCGTCCGGGGTCGTGATCGACTCACGCACCATCGTCACGACGTGCCCTGCGGCCAACTCCTCATGCGACGTGACGGGCCAACGTACGGGCTGGTCGGCCAGCTCGTCTGAGGACAGCACGGGGATCGGGTCCACGACTCACTCCTCGTCGACGGGCAGCCGGGTGTCGAGGCGTCGCCGCAGTGCCGCGGCCACCAGCCCGTCGAACAGGGGATGCGGAACGGTCGGGCGAGACTTCAACTCGGGGTGAGCCTGGGTGGCGACGAAGTACGGGTGATCGGCGGGGGGCAACTCGATGAACTCGACCAGGGTGGAATCCGGCGAGGTACCACTGATCACCAGGCCGGCCGCCTCCAGCTGCTCCCGATAGGTGTTGTTGACCTCGTACCGGTGTCGGTGGCGCTCATCGGCTCGCGTGCTGCCGTACAGTCCGGCGACCACCGAGCCCTTGGTCAGGGCCGCCGGGTAGGAGCCCAGCCGCATCGACCCGCCGAGGTCGCCGCCGCCGTCGACGATCTCGACCTGTTCGGCCATCGTGGCGATCACCGGGTGGGCGGCATCGGGGGTGAACTCCGACGAGTCGGCACCGGTCAGGCCGGCCAGGTTGCGGGCCACCTCGATCACCATGCACTGCAGACCCAGGCACAGGCCGAGGATCGGAATCTTGTTCTCCCGGGCGTACCGGATGGCGCCAACCTTGCCCTCCACGCCACGGATGCCGAAGCCTCCCGGGACACAGATGCCGTCCAAGGAAGAGATGTGCCGGGCGTCGCCAGCCTCGGACTCGCACTCGTCGGACGGGATCCAGATCAGGTTCACATGGACGCGGTTGGCGAAGCCGCCGGCCCGCAACGCCTCGGCCACCGACAGGTAGGCATCGGGCAGGTCGATGTACTTGCCGACCAGGCCGATCGACACCTCTTCGTTCGGATTGTGCACCCGTTCCAGCAGGTTGTCCCACTGCTCCCAGTTCACGTCGCGGAACGGCAGGTTGAGCCGGCGCACCACGTACGCATCGAGGCCTTCGGCGTGGATCACCTTGGGAATGTCGTAGATGCTCGGCGAGTCCGCGGCGGTGACCACGGCCTCGGTGTCGACGTCGCACATCAAGGAGATCTTGCGCTTCACCGACTCGGGGATGTCCCGATCGGCGCGACAGACGATCGCGTCCGGCTGCACACCGACCTCGCGCAGCTTGGCGACCGAGTGCTGGGTCGGCTTGGTCTTGAGTTCCTTCGACGGCCCGATCCACGGCACCAGGGAGACGTGCAGGAAGAAGACGTTCTCCCGGCCGATCTGGTGGCGCACCTGACGGGCCGCCTCCAGGAACGGCAGCGACTCGATGTCGCCGACGGTTCCGCCCACCTCGTGGATCACCACGTCGATCGCGGGCCCACCCATGGCCAGCATCGAATCCTTGATCTCGTTGGTGATGTGCGGGATCACCTGGACGGTGTCGCCAAGATAGTCGCCACGCCGCTCCTTGGCGATCACCGAGGAGTAGACCTTGCCGGTGGTGACGTTGGCGTCTCCGGACAGGTTGACGTTGAGGAATCGCTCATAGTGACCGATGTCGAGGTCGGTCTCCGCACCGTCCTCGGTGACGAAGACCTCACCGTGCTGGAACGGGTTCATGGTGCCCGGATCCACATTCAGGTACGGATCCAGCTTCTGCATCGTGACCGTCAGGCCACGGGCGATCAGGAGGTTGCCGAGGCTCGATGCGGTCAATCCCTTGCCCAGGGACGAGGCGACGCCGCCGGTCACGAACAGGTGCTTTGTCTGATGATTCCCCACGGGTCTCCAGCCTATCCTCATCGACGCCCGGTCGGTGAATCGTCCGCGCCGTACGACATCAGCTTCTGTGATCGGATGTTCGGGATCCTCGGGGTCATCAGCCGGCCTCGGCCAGCAGCTCGCGGGCGTGGGCCAGTGCGTTGTCGGTGGTCTCGATGCCGGCCATCATCCGGGCCAGCTCCTCGGCCCGGCCCGCACCGGTCACCTCGCGCACGTCGGAGGTGGTGATCTGCCCGTCGTCGGACTTCTCCACCACCAGATGCCGATCGGCGAACGCGGCGACCTGAGCGAGGTGGGTGACCACCACGACCTGGGAGGTACGGGCCAGTTGCTTCAGGCGACGGCCGATCTCGACCCCCACCGCACCGCCGACGCCGGCATCGACCTCATCGAAGACGTAGGTCACATCGGCCCGTCCGGCAGCCAGCACCACCTCGAGGGCGAGCCGGACGCGGGACAGCTCACCACCGGAGGCCACCTTGCCGATCGGACGCGGTGCGCTGCCGGGGTTGGCGGTGAACAACAACTCGACCCGATCGGCCCCGTACGGTCCCAGGGCGTCCAGCTCGGTGATGTCGAACGCGAGGCTGGCCCGCGGCATGGCCAGCGCAGCCAGTTCGCCGGTGACGGCCTTGGCGAAGGTGGCTGCGGCTCGGCGCCGCGCTTTGCCGATCGTGGCCGCCAGGCGCAACAGTTCCTCGTCGAGGGCGGCCAGCTCGGCACGCAGTTCCCCGATGCGTTCGTCGCTGCCCTCCAACACTCCCAGGCGGAGCGCAGCCTGCCGGCTCCACTCGATCACCTCGTCGACGGTACGACCGTACTTGCGGGTCAGCCCGGCCAGTGCCGAGCGTCGGGCAGCAATCCGTTCGAGTCGGGCCGGATCAGCCTCGAGTCGATCAAGGTAGCCCGACACCTCCGCGGCCAGGTCGGCGAGCAGGATCGCCGCCTGATCGGCGTCGGCCACCAAGGGGGCAGCGCTGTCGTCGCGGGCGTCGAGACCGGCCAGGGCTCGCCTGGCCACGGCCAGCGAGGCCAGCGCACCGCTGGTGGGATCGTCGTCGTCACCGGCCAGGGCGCCGATCGCCTGTTGGGCATCGGCGCGGAGGTCGTCGGTGTCCTGCAGCCGGGTCGCCTCGGTGGCCAACGCGTCGTCCTCCCCCGGCTCGGGGGCGACCTTCTCGATCTCGCCGAGCCCGAAGGTGATCATGTCGATCTCGCGGGCGCGGACCTGTTCGGCGGTGAGGAGTTCAGTGAGCTCAGCGTCAAGTCGGCGCCGGGTGGCGTACTTCTCGACGTACGAGCTCAGTGGCTTGGCCACCTTGTCGCCGGCTGCCCGATCGAGCATCCGGCGTTGCCGATCGGCGCCGGTCAACCGCACCTGCTCGGACTGCCCACAGATGGTGACGCCGGCCTCCATCACCTCTGTGCAGGTGGTGGCCGGCACCTGGGCGCCGCCGAGCCAAGTGCGGGAGCGGCCTTTGGCCGACACCTGTCGCGCCACCAGCAGTTCCTCGTCCTCCAGCTCGGCCGGGGTCTCGGCAGCCAGGGCGGCCTGGCGGGCCGACGGGCGGATCCGGCCCTCCACGCGCGCGTGTTCCGCGCCGACGCGCACCACCGAGGCGTCGACACGTTGCCCCAACAGCAACGAGATCGAGGACATGATCATGGTCTTGCCGGCGCCGGTCTCTCCGGTCAGCACCGTCAGCCCGGGATCGAGCTCGACAGTCGCCTCCTCGATCACACCCAATCGGCTGATGCCCAGTTCGTTGATCATGGCAGCTCGCTCACACCTCGCCAGCCCTCCACTCGCAGGCCGAACTTGCGGACCAGGCGGTCGATGAAGCTGGATTCGGAGGTGCGAGCGATGCGCAACCGGTGACGGCCCTGCCGTACGACGACGATCGCACCGGGCGCCAGGTTGGTCGACCGACGCCCGTCGCACCACACGACGCCGAGGTTGGGCGGCGCGTCGATGAGTTCGATCGCCACCTCCGCGGTTGGTCCCAGCACCATGGGCCGACTGAACAAGGCATGGGCGCTGAGCGGCACGAGCAACATCGCGTCGACCTCAGGAGAAATCACCGGACCGCCGGCCGAGAAGGCGTACGCGGTCGAGCCGGTCGGGGTGGCGACCAGGGCGCCGTCGCACCCCCACCGGGACAACGGGCGACCGTCAATGCCGACCAACACCTCGAGCATCCGCTCCCGAGCCGCCTTCTCGATCGACACCTCGTTCGCGGCGAACGACTCCCACACCACCTCGTCGTCGATCCGCACCTGCACCTCGATGGTGAACCGCTCCTCGACCCGGTAGCTCCGGTCGACGACATGGTTGAGGATCTGATCGATCTCGGAGGATTCGGCCTCGGCGAGGAATCCGACATGGCCGAGATTGACCCCGAGCAGCGGGATGTCGGCGACCATGGCGCGCTCGGCTCCGCGCAGAATCGTGCCGTCGCCGCCCAACACGACGGCCAGCTCACAGTCGGTGGGGGCGGTGTCATCGGCGAGCTCGGCGACCAGCAGCCCGTCGGTGGGGATCTCCTGCAGGTCAGCGGTTGGTACGAGTGCCTCGATCCCGGCGGCGTTCAGTCCGCGAATCATCCGTTCCGCCGCATTGACGGCCTCGGCGCGTCCCGTGTGGGTGAGCACTGCCACGCGGCGGCGGTCGGCGTCGAGGCTGCTGGTGGGGGTCACGGAGCCCAGCATAGGGGTCGGCGCGGACAGCCGCCGTGCTCAGCGCCGGACGAGATGAACGAACTCCTCGAGGTTGCCGGCCGGTCCTGCAAGACGTGACGCGGCGCGCGCTCGGCACCACCAGCCCAGGCTTTCGACATGATCAAGGACCTGCCCGACGGCGAACTCACGATGGGCCGGATCGGTCACCACCCCGCCCGCGCCGAGACGTTCACGCCCCACCTCGAACTGCGGCTTCACCATCAACAACGCATGCGCTCCGGGCGCGGCGAGGGCCAGGATCGGTTCGCTGATCATGGTCAACGAAATGAAGGAGACGTCGGCGACCACCAGATCAACCAGCTCCCCGTGGGTGTGCTCGATGCTCAGGTCGCGCAGGTGCAGCCGCTCCCAACTCGTGACCCGCGGATCGCTGGCCACCCGCGGATGCAACTGGCCATGACCGACGTCGACGCAGTACACATGCCGACAGCCGCGTTCCAACAGGACCTGGGTGAATCCTCCGGTGGAGGCACCCGCGTCGAGGGCGCGTCCGGAGACCGGCACGTCGAGGTCGTCCAGGGCACCGATCAGCTTGTGCGCGGCCCGCGACACGTACGGG
>JAKDKP010000001.1 GCA_030453285.1 Propionibacteriales bacterium | reverse complement strand
CCGCACGTTCGGTTCGACGACCGGCAAGGAACTCGATCTGGTGTCGAAGTGGACTGCCGATCTGGTGGCGAAGCGCAATCTGCCCGAGAAGGCGATGGTCTATCACCAGTTGAATCCCGGCATCGTCCGGTCGGAGTCCGATCTCAAGCCCCGGCCCGGGGTGGCGTTGATCAAGTCCGTGGACGGGATCGGGTCGCGCGCCGCCAAGGAGGACACCTGGCGCAGACTGGTGAAGACCACACCGAAGCACGTGCGCATGGGCTTCAAACTCTTCTACGAAGAAGACACCGCCGGCGGTGCCAAGCTGATGACACCGGCGCAGGTCCTGGCGCTGAAACCCTGGCCGGAGTACGTCCTGTACGAGTGATCCTTCGGCCCGCGTACCCTCGTCGACCATGGAGCAGGAGCAGACGGGCCAGGCGTTCTATTCGCAGGCGAAGTTGTACGACCGGTTGTTTCCGGGCAACGAGGCCGCTGTCGCCTACTACCGGGCGGCGGCCGGAAGCCACGGTGAGCGCGTGCTGGAACTCGGCTGCGGCACCGGACACAAGCTGATCCCGATCGCCGCAGACGGGCATCGGTGTGTCGGTCTGGATTTCTCGCCTCAGATGCTCGCCGAGGCTCGACGCAAGGCTGATGAGCGTGGCGTCGCCGTGGAGTGGGTGCAGGGCGACATGGGTGCCTTCGACCTGGACGGCGTCTTCGACTTCGTGTTCATCACCGCCAACTCCCTGCTGCACCTTCATGAGACCGAGGCACTGGTGAGCTGCTTCCAGTCAGTTCGACGACACCTGGCACCCGGCGGACGGTTCATCTTCGACGTGTTCAACCCGAGTGTCCGCCTGCTGGCCGAGGCCGATGGGGTGCGCCGCACTCGGGAAGCGTTCGCCGATCCGGCGCGTGGTGCCATCAGGGTTGATGTCGCCGAGACCTATGACTCCGCCGCGCAGGTGACTCGTGGGATCTGGTCCTTCTCGACCGAATCCGAACCCGACTTCTTCACCGCCCCGGTCGACGTCCGGAGCATCTTCCCCCAGGAGCTGCCTCTGCTCCTCTCTCGTGGCGGACTCCGACTCATCGAGCGGTTCGGCGACTTCGCCGGACGACCATTCGGCGCGGATTCATCGCTCCAGGTGTGCGTCTGTGAGTCGGCCTGAGCTGTCGCCGGCTGGCATGATGAGCCCATGGCGATCCACATCACCGGCAACGAAGCCGCCGACGCACTGCTCGGCACCGACCCGAACGCGCTGCTGATCGGCATGGTGCTTGATCAGCAGGACCGCCTGGAGAAGGCCTTCGCCGGGCCGTACGTGATTGCCGAACGCCTCGGCGGCAGCCTGGACGTCGCCCGGATCGCCGAGATGTCGACCGATGAGTTCGTCGCCCTGTGTTCCGAGCGCCCCGCCGTCCATCGCTTCCCCGGTTCGATGGCCAAACGCATCCAACAGGTGTGCCGGGTGTTGGTCGACGAGTTTGACGGCGATGCCTCCCGGATCTGGTCCACGGCCGAGACCGGCCTCGAGGTGCGCAGGGCGATCGCGTCCCTGCCCGGCTTCGGAGCGCAGAAGGCAGCCATCTTCACCGCCCTGCTCGGCAAGCAGTACGGCCTTGACGTGCCGGGCTGGCAGGAGGCGGCCGGCGACTACGGGTTGGCCGGTCACCGGTCGGTGGCCGACATCACCGATTCCGAATCCCTGGTGAAGGTACGCGAGACCAAGCGTCGGGTGAAGGCGGAGAAGAAGGCCGCCGCCCAGGAGCAGTGATCCCTCAGCCGGTTGCCACCTGCGTCTGCACCTGATCCTTCTGCCGGGTCAGTGCGGAGACGAACGAGTTGCCGAAAGCCATCACCGGGATGGCGATCAGGCCACCGACGATTCCGCCGATGGTGATTCCGATCGTGATGCCGAGCAGCACCGCGAACGGGTGCAATGAGACCGCCTTGCCCAGCAGGAAGGGCTGGAGGATGTTGCTCTCCAGCTGCATCACCAGGACGACGCCGGCCAGCATGATCAGCGCCTGCACCCAGCCCAGCGCGACCAGGGCGACGGCGACGGCGACGAAGCCGGTGACCAGGGCGCCGACGATCGGGACGAAGGCGCCGAGGAAGACCAGCGCGGCCAGCGCCGGCGCCAACGGGACACCGAGGATGAGGGCAACGATCAGCACGCCGACGGCGTCGACACCGGCCACGATCACGGTGGCGCGGACATAGCCGACCAGCGACTTCCAGCCGACGCGGGCAGCGACATCGGTCCGCTGGCGGGCTGCTCCGGGAACGAATCGGAGCAGGAAGTTCCAGATCGTGCTGCCCTCGTACAGGAAGAAGAACAGCGCGAACAACGAGATCGCCAGACCGGCCACGAAGTTGCCGACACCGGTGGCGCCCTTGGCGGCGTAGCCGGCGATGACGCCCTGGGAAGCGGCGGCCCAGTCGGTGATCTGCTGCTGGTACTGGTTGATCTGCTCCTCGCTGATCTTCAAGGGGCCACTGGCCAACCAGTCGAGGAGTTTGTGCACACCGGCGACGGTCTGCTGAGCGAGTTCACCGGACTGGGAGGCGATCTGCCACACGATCAGGGTGAGCACTCCCACCACGACGAGCACACCGGCAAGCAGGCCGATCACCACCGACAGGATTCTCGGGAATCCCCAGCGGGTGAGCATGTTGATCAACGGTTGCAGCAGCGCTGCGAGGAGGATGGCGACCGCAATCGGAATCGTGACACCGGAGAAATAGGCCAGCACCCAACCGACACCCAGCACTGCGGCGGCAACGATCAACAGCCGCCAGGACCAGCCGGCCGCGATCTGCATGCCCCACGGGACAGCTCGAACGAAGTCGGCCTCGCTGCGGGGCGTCCCCGACGAATCGGCGTCGCGGACGGCATCGTCGGTGGCCGACTCACGCTCGGCGTGGGCGAGATCGGCGGCCAAGGCCCTCTCGTGCTTCTCGTCCGACGGCTTGGGACGGCGTCGGAACAACGACACGTCAGGTCCTCTCTCGATGGGTGCGGAACGACACAACGATAGCGGCATCCAGCCACGTCGGGCGGCAGGCGAACACGAAGTGACGCCGTGGGGCGATCACTCAGGCAGACAGTCGAGACCTCGGTGTCCGCTGCGCGGAGATCTCGGTGTCGACCGTCGGCCACACATCGGCCAGCACGTCGATCGCGCGGGTCAACGTCTCGGGCTCGGCAACGTAGGGGAGGCGCAGGTGCCGGTCTCCGCCGGATTCGGTGTGGAAGCGTGGCCCGGCGGTCAACACCACACCACGTCGCTCGGCGGCCACAACGAGCTGTCCCGAAGCAGGACGGGGCAGGGTCACCCACAGGCTCAAACCGCCCGGTGGCACCTCGAACTCCCACGTCGGCAGGCGTTCGGTGAGCAGCCTGACCAGATGGTCGCGTCGATGACGATGGACGCGCCGCTGATGATCAAGGACTGCGGTCGGGTCGCCCACCATGTCACTGACCAGGAGCTGGTCGAGGATCGGGGAGGAGAGGTCGAGCAGTGACCGGGTCTCCACCAGTCCGCGCACTAGATCACGTGGGGCACGAATCCACCCGATCCGCAGTCCGCCCCAGAAGCTCTTCGAGGCCGAGCCGATGGTGATGGCGGTGGGATCGTGGCAGGCGACCGGCTCGGGCACCGCGATGCCGTCCAGGTTCACCTCCAGCATCGTCTCGTCGATCACCAAACGGGTACGGCTGCGCCGGGTGACAGCACCCAGCGCGGCACGCTCGGCGGACCCGACCATGCGTCCGGTCGGGTTGTGGAAGTCGGCGATCACGTACGTCACGGTGGCAGCGTCGGCAAGGCCGGCGCGCAGGGCGTCGAGGTCCCAGCCGGTGTCGCTGAGCGCGAAGCCGTACGGCCGGAATCCCTGTCGTCGCAGGCCTTCGATGGCATTGCTGTAGCTGGTCTCCTCGAGCAGGATGCGGTCACGTCCGTGCGCCAGATGACGGGTGATCAGATGCAGCGCGCTGAGTGCTCCGTTGGTGATGATCATCTGCTCCGGCTCGGTCGGCAACCCACGCCGGGTGTACGAGTCGGCCAGTCGTGCACGTAGCTCCGGCAGGCCGTCGGGGTGATAGCCGCTGGTCTGGCCGAGGGCGGAGAGTCGCTCGGTGAGGCCGGTGAGCAGGCTGGCCAATTGCGGGGGAGGGGCGGTGGCCGCGGTGCTCAGTCCGATCACTCCGCCATCGCGGGGGAAGGGGTCAGGCAGGGCGCGTTCGATTGGGGCATCGGGCAGGACGACGTCATGGCCGGCTCCGCGCCGGGAGACCAAATGGCCCTCGTCGCGCAGGCGTTGATAGGCGCTCGCCACGGTGACCCGAGACGATCCCAGAGCGGCGGCAAGATCACGTTCCCCGGGCAAGCGGGTGTCGTGGGTGAGTCGGCCGTCGATGATCAACAACCGGAGTCGATTGGCCAGGTCGGCGTAGCGCGGATAGGTCAGGGGTGTGGGTCCTAGCAGCGCGGCCAGCCGTTCGGCAGTCGTACGTCGCATGGTTCAGCCTCGCACGGTGGGCAGTCGCTGTGGGGTGGTGTCTCAACTGGACTGAAACATTTCAAGCCACTAGAGGTGGACTGGCCATTCATTGCGCATCGTCGCGGGTTCAAGATGGGACCCGTGCACGGACTCGCCAATCTGTCGCCCCGCCAGCAACTGCTCGCCGGGCGTCTCTCCCGCCGCCTGCCCCAACTGGCCGTCGGCCTCTTCCTGTACGGCTTCTCGCTGTCGATCCTCGTCAAGGCCAAGCTCGGCCTGGGGCCGTGGTCAGTGCTGGAGCAGGGGTTGCTCCACTACCTGCCGATGACCTTCGGACAGGTGGCCATCGTGGTGGGCGCGATCGTGCTGCTGCTGTGGATTCCGCTCCGCCAGTGGCCCGGACTCGGCACCGTCGCCAATGTCTTCGTCGTCGGACTGGCCCTCGACTTCGGGTTGTGGTCCCTGCCCGAGCCGGAGCCACTGTGGGCACGGATAGCCTTCATGGTCTTCGGTGTCGTGGGCAACGGCTTCGCCACCGCGGTCTACATCGGCAGCCAGCTCGGACCGGGTCCGCGGGACGGATTGATGACCGGGCTGGCGGCACGGACCGGAGGCAGCCTGCGACTGATCCGTACCGGCATCGAGGTCACGGTCCTGGCAATCGGGTTCCTGCTCGGCGGAACGGTCGGGATCGGCACCGTGCTGTACGCGGTGGGCATCGGTCCGCTGGCACAACTGTTCCTGAAGTGGGTAGTCGTACCGCTACCCGGAGCGGAACCGGTCCCCAGTCCGGAGCCGGTCGTTTCCTAGACTGCGCCCATGACTGCTGCCTGCTGCGGACCGGATCGCCCACGGGCGACGGGTGGTCAGAATGTCCGGATCGACCGCGTGCCCGCTCCTGCCCGAGCTGCCGCCTCACGGCCTGCTCTCGACGGATTGGTGCGCGTTCCCGCGGGAACATTCCTGATGGGCAGCATCGCCGCCGAGACGTTCCCCGGCGACGGAGAGGGGCCCGTGCGTGAGGTCATGGTCTCGGAGTTCCAACTCTCGGCCACGACGGTCAGCAATACCGAGTTCGCCGCCTTCGTCGACGCCACGGGGTATGTCACCGACGCCGAGAGGTTCGGCTGGTCGTACGTCTTTCGCGGCCTGCTGCATCCCGAGGCGCAGCAGCACCTGGTCGACGGGGTGGTTCCCGAGGCGGCCTGGTGGCTGGGCGTGCGCAACACCGACTGGCGGTGCCCCCAGGGTCCGGGTTCGGCCACCATCGATGATCATCCCGTCACCCAGGTGTCCTTCGCCGACGCCCTGGCCTACTGCGCCTGGGCCGGCGGGCGCCTCCCCACCGAGGCCGAGTGGGAAAAGGCCGCCCGCGGAGGCCTTGATCAACAGGTCTATCCATGGGGTGATGAGCGCGAACCAGACGGACGACACCGGATGAACATCTGGCAGGGCAGCTTCCCCGATCGCAATACCGGTGATGACGGATGGGTCGGCACCGCACCGGTACGGTCGTTCGAACCCAACGGATACGGGCTCTTCCAGACCTCCGGCAACGTGTGGGAGTGGACCGCCGACTGGTGGTCGGAATTCTGGCACCGACGTGACCAGGAACGGACCCGGATCGATCCGCACGGGCCGCCGCGGGGCCGGGCGCGTGTCGTCAAGGGCGGGTCGTATCTGTGTCACCACTCGTACTGCAACCGCTACCGCTGCGCCGCCCGTACGCACACCACACCTGATTCGTCCCTGGGCCACACCGGCTTCCGGATCGCCGCCGATGCCGGATGAGTGCACGGCGCGCGGTCGTCGGGGCCGCCATCGTTGACGACCTGGCTGCACCAACGCGTGTGCTGGGTGCCCGCCGGACCCGACCGTCCGAGCTGGCCGGGTTGTGGGAGTTCCCCGGCGGGAAGGTCGAACCGGGGGAGACCCAGGCCGAAGCGTTGACCCGGGAGATCGCCGAAGAGCTCGCCGTCGACATCACCGTTGCTTCGCCGGTCAAAGGGCCGATCGGCGGCGTGGTGATCAACCACACCCTGGCCCTGTTCGTGCACTGGGCCATGATCATCACCGGAACGCCCACCCCCGGTGACACCCATGATCAGTTCCACTGGTTCACTGCCAACGAGTTGATCATCACCGACTGGGCCCCTGCCGATCGTCCCCTCCTCGATCACGTACGCACCCGACTCGAAAGGGCGTCGACAGTCGCGTAGGGGGCCGCCCCATGGCCGACCATGTCGCGGCCTCACCCACGGCCACCGGTGGCCCGACGATCACCGCGGGGGAGTCTGGTGACCCAGCACGAGGCTGGCGCGGAGGTCGCCAAGTCCGCGAGCGACGAGCAGGCGGCCTTCAAGAGGCAACGGCACCCAGCCATCCTGCCAGGTCCGCAGCATGATCGGATCTGCGGCAACGGTCACGTTGCGGGCCTCCCCGGCGGCGAGATGGACAACCGTCCAGCCAACCAGGCGGACGGGCTGACTACTGTCGGTGGGATCGAGATACAGCTGGACGATCTCGGTGCTGTCCCGACCACCGGTGTTGGTGAGGTCCAGTCTGACGGTCGGAGAGTCTGCCTCGACCAGATGAGCGTTTTCGTACGACCAGGTGCTGTAACCGAGGCCGTGGCCGAACCAGAAAGCCGGCGCTGGCTGGAGTTCTGCGTGATGGGCCCGGTGACCGACGAAGGTGCCCTCGGCGTATACCACGGACCCGTCCGCGTCCGGGGTGACGGTCCAGGCCGCCGACTCCACATCGGCCATCGGCCAGGTGGTGACCAATCTCCCGGCCGGTTCGACCTTGCCGAGCAGAGCGGCAGTGATCGCGGCTCCGGCCTCCTGTCCGGGCAGACCGGCCACGACGATGGCGTCGACGTGATCACGCCACGGCATCAGCACCGGAGTCGCGGCGTTGATCACCACAACGGTGCGGGTGGCCACCTCGGCAACAGCACGGACCAAGTCGTCCTGACGACCCGGCAGGGTCAGGGTGGTCTTGTCGACCGACTCGGTCTCCTGCTCCTCGCTCAGTCCGACCACGACGACGGCCACGTCCGCCGCTGCCGCAGCCGAACGCGCCTCGACGATCGCGGCCTCCGCGTCACGGGGAGTCGGGCGGGCGATCAGGCCAAGGAAGGCCAGGTTGCCGACGCCGTCGAAGCCGGCGCGAGCCGTGAGTGAGACCGTACGGTCATCACCAAGATCAACCTCAACAGCCTCACCCGGTGGCGCCAGCAGATCCTCGGCGAAGCCGTCACCGCTGGCCGCGACCGACAACGTGTGCGTGGTGCCGCCCGCCTTCACGGTGAAGTCGCCGACGCCGAGGCCACCCAGCAGGACCGGGCCGTCGCCCCTGACGATGGCGGTGAAACTCACATGATCAACTTCTCCGCCGGGTTCAACCGTGGTGGCCGCCACCAGACTGTGTGCACTGTCGATGATGGTGCCGTCAGCGGTGTGTGTGCTGATGCGCAGGCCCGGGTTGCCGGTTTCGGGATCGGTGAGGAATTCCGTACGGGCTCGTGGTTGGCGTCCACGGAACTCGACTCCGTCGGTGACGGTCAGGCCGGCGAACCGATCGGCCATGGCGTCGGCGACCGACACCTGGTGCGGGGTGTTCACCTGTGCCGACCCGCCGCCCATGCCGATGGTTTCGATCGCATGCCGCCCGATCAGGGCAACGCGCTGCTCGGACCGCAGCGGCAGAGCAGCGTCGCGGTTGGTGAGCACCGTCATGCCGCGGGCGGCGATTCGGGTCATCTGTTCACGTCGTACGGGGGAGTCCGGCCCGGGCACGGTGTCGTCATCGATCGCCGGACCGTCCAGCCGCCCCGCCCGCTCGGCCAACAGCAACAACCGGGACAGATGCTCGTCGATGGTCTGCTCATCCACCTCACCGCGACCGACGGCTTCGACCAGGGCGTCGCCCCAGGGGCCGATCGGCCCGGGCATCACCAGGTCCAGCCCACCATTGGCTGCCGGGGCAGCGCTCTTGGTGGCGAACCAGTCCGAGACCAGCACACCGTCCCAGTCCCACTCGTGGCGCAGGACGCCGGTGTTGATCTTGGTGTTCTCGGTGGCGGTGATCCCGTTGACGTCGTTGTAGGCGGCCATGATCGACCACGGGTGCGAGCGGGTGACCGCGAGTTCGAACGGCAGCAGGTAGACCTCGCGCAAGGTCTGCTCGTCGATCACGCTGTTCATGGTGTTGCGCAGGGTCTCGGACTCATTGCCCACCAGGTGTTTTGGACAGGCGCCGATGCCGCGGCCCTGCAGCCCGTTGACGTAGGCCGCCGCCAGCACACCGGTCAGGTACGGATCCTCACTGAACGCCTCGAACAGCCGACCGCCCAGTGGGCTGCGATGCAGGTTGATCGTCGGACCGAGGACCAGGCTGATCGACTGCGCCCGGGCCTCCTCGGCCAGCAGGCCACCCACCTCGGCCAGCACCTCGGGGTCCCAGGTGCTGGCCAGCAAGGTGGCGTTGGGGAACAACGTCACCTCGCGGCCGCCGATGAAGGTCAGTCCCCGGACGCCCGTCGGGCCGTCCGAGACGTGCATCTCCGCCAGGCCGATCCGATCCTCCGCGTGCAGCGAGAATCCGCTCGCGCCGGTGAGCAGACGCACCTTGGCCGGGAGATCCAGCACCTTGATCCGGTCGGCGTACGGGGTCTCGGCGTGCGACATCGGCGTCTCCTTGATGGTGCTGGGCGGTGCGGCTGACTCTACGCGGCTTGCGATGATGGACATTCACCTGACGAAGGGACCCCCCATGTTGTTCGCCTTCTCCATCGCCCCCGCCACCACCGACGACCCCGACGGCTCGGTGAGCGCGTCGGTCGCCAAGGCGATCGATGTCGTACGACGCAGCGGTGTCACCCACCGTACGGACGCCATGTTCACCACCCTGGAAGGCGAGTGGGACGAGTGCATGGCGGTGATCAAGGAATGCAGCGACGTTCTGTTGACCACCTCGCCTCGGGTGTCATTGGTGATCAAGGCCGATCTGCGCCCGGGCCGGACCGGCGAGCTCGACGGCAAGCTGGAACGACTGAACGCTGCCATCGACCGGCTCTGAACCCAAGCTTCCGAACTTCGGCACATAGCGGGCCATCACCGGACGATGGCGCCGGCAGTACGGCTCAGCGTGCCGATTTTCGGACGGGATCGGCTCCCCACACGAGTGGGTCGCCGATCAGCCGACGCGCCGCTCGCGGCGCCGGTCGGCCAGGGTGACGGCCGCGGCACCGCTGGCCTCGTCGTCCTGACGGGCGCGAACCCAACGCGCGGTGGAATCGGTGGCAAACGAGATCAGGGCAATGCACTGCAGGGACGCCGAGAGGAGTCCCCAGTCCAACCGCAGGGAAGCGACGTCGAGGATGTAGTTCAGCGCAGTCAGCAGAATCGACAGCGAGAGCAGCGTCATCAGGACGACGCGTGATCGGCGTCCGCGGCGAAGGAAGGACCGCACCAGCAGCAGATTCACCGCCAACAGAATGACCACCGGACAGAGCAGCAGGATGCGGATCGTCAGGGCGCTGACACCGTCCTCGTCGGTCAGGTTCTCGGTGAAGATGCTGACGGTGAGCACGATGCAGTCGAGCGCTGTGGCGCCGATGGTGAGGATTCCGGCCGCCAACGCCGACAGGGGAGCACGCCGATACGCATCGTGCGCGGACGGGGCCTCGCCGCTGGTCAGGGCCCGGATCTCGTCGCCGTCGCCGCTCTCGAGGGCATGCGTCGACGCCAGGTCGAGGATCGGCAGCGCCCCGTCGGTGATGAAGCGGTCTCCGCCACCGTTGCGTGAGTGATAGCCGGTGGTGAAGTTCGGCAGGCTCCGCATCCCCGCGGCCGGGTCCGCGCTGGTGATCGACGACACCACGAAGTCACGCTCGATGTCGGTGTTCTCGTCGATCCGGTGCGTCACCTGCAGGGTGAACCAGGAGATGCCCACCGCCGTGTCGTACGTGCCGGCACCCAGCCAGTCGACCTTGGTTCCGCCGGGCAGCAGCCAGCCCGGGGGCGTGTGCCAGAACCGGACGTGATGACGTTGCTTGGGGTTGCCGGCGACCTCCTGCTGATAGGCCACGTCGTGCCGACGACCGAACAGCATCAAGGTCGACACCGGCGCGGTCGGATAGCTTCTGCCGGTCACGGTGGAGACGATCATCAGCCAGGCCGTACGGGCGGTGATCTCTTCGGCGCGGTGCCAGCCGGCCCGCGTCATGGCGGCATGCAGTTGATCAAAGCTGCCGTCGACCGCCATGTTCACCGGGTCTCCCAGGAGACCGTCGGAGGTCCTCGTACGGCCGAAGAAGTAGTCGGGCACGTACAGATCCGACAGCATCCGATGCAGCCGGGGAAGGGCAAGGTAGGCGAAGATGCCCCAGACCGGGATGAGCAGGATCAGCGACCACGGTGACCGGAATCCCTGGATGGCCACGATGACGGCGAGCCAGATGACGTACACGGTGGCGATCAGGAAGAAGCCGCGGTCGACCAGCGTGGAAACCGGCAACGGCTGCTGCATGCGGAGGCTGACGTGGCGACTGTTGCGTTGGTCCTTGCGCATGGCGACGTCACCTCCTCGTGCTCCGGGTGCGGGGGGATCTCTCCTCCCCAACGGCTGCCATCGCATGATCGCAGGCCGGTGGGGGCGATCGCTACCCTCCGACCGCTGTCGAAAAACGGCATCCACAGCCCAACTGCCGACACCGGCATCCGGCACTGCCCGCCACGCTGCCGTTCTTCGGCGGCGCCGCGTGCCGGACAGAGGGATCGTGCTCTGAGATTCCCCTCACATCGGGTGCTGGCAACCGGCGAACCTCGGCCCATTTCGCTATGCTTACTGGAAACATTCCAGACAGTGCTCGTACGACGAACTCTGTACGACCGCGGCCCCTCGTCAGGTGCTGCCGGAGCACTCAACACCAGGCCAGGAGAGATACCAGATGTCCTTGATCAACACCGAGCTCAAGCCCTTTGCCGCCACTGCCTTCCGCAACGGGGAGTTCGTCGACGTCTCCGACGCCGACGTGCGCGGCTCATGGGCGGTGTTCTTCTTCTACCCCGCCGACTTCACCTTCGTCTGCCCGACCGAGCTCGGTGACCTGGCCGACCACTACGACGAGCTGCAGAGGCTCGGCGTCGAGGTCTACTCGGTCTCCACCGACACCCATTTCACCCACAAGGCGTGGCACGGCAGCTACTTCATGCTGGGCGACCCGACCACCGCCCTGTCTCGGAACTTCGAGATCCTGCGCGAGAACGAGGGCCTGGCCGATCGGGGCACCTTCGTGATCGATCCCGAGGGTCGCATCCAGGTCCTCGAGATCACCGCCGAGGGCATCGGCCGCAACGCCGCCGAGCTGGTGCGCAAGATCAAGGCCGCCCAGTACGTCGCCGCCCACCCGGGCGAGGTCTGCCCGGCCAAATGGGAAGAGGGCGCCGAAACGCTGGCTCCCTCGCTCGATCTCGTCGGCAAGATCTGATCAACCGGCATCTGCTGGTCGTACGGTCACCGCCACGGCAGCGGCCGTACGACCATCCGGGTCGTGCCACAGCTCGACCTGGTCCGGCTCAACGCCATCAGCCCTCGCTCGCTTCCTGGAGACTCCATGCTCGACGCTGCCCTCATCACCCAGCTGAAGACCCTGTTGACCAACCTCACCCACCCGATCGAGCTGGTCGGCAGCCTGGACGACTCGCCGAAGTCCACGGAGACTGCGGAGCTGTTGCACGAGATCGCCAGCTGCTCGGATCTGGTCACGGTCACCTCAGGAGGAGAGGACGCCCGCCGGCCCTCGTTCGGGATCCGCCGCAGTGGCACCGACATCGAGGTCCGCTTCGCCGGTCTGCCGATGGGGCACGAGTTCACCTCCTTGGTGCTCGCGCTGCTCCAGGTCGGTGGCCATCCGGCCAAGATCACCGACGAGCTCGCCGACCGGATCCGTGGTCTGGCAGGGGAGTGGGAGTTCGAAACCTTCCTGTCGTTGTCCTGCCAGAACTGTCCTGACGTGGTCCAGGCGCTGAACGTGATCAGTGTGTTGAACCCACGGATTCGGCACATCGCCATCGACGGTGGCGTCTTCCCCGACGAGGCCGAGGAACGTGGCGTGCTGGCCGTGCCGACCGTGTTCGCCAACGGCGAGGTGTTCGGTCAGGGCCGGATGACGTTGGAAGAGATCGTCGGCAGACTCGACGCCGGTTCGGCCGACCGGGAGGCCGCGCGCCTGGCCGGTCTGGATCCGTTCGAGGTCCTGGTCATCGGTGGTGGCCCGGCCGGTGCGGCGGCCGCGATCTATGCCGCACGCAAGGGCATCCGTACGGGCCTGGTCACCGAACGCTTCGGTGGGCAGGTGCTCGACACGATGGCGATCGAGAACTTCGTGTCGGTGCCCTACACCGAAGGACCCACGATGGTGGCCGCGATGGAGGAACACGTCAACGCCTACGCCGTGGAGTTGATCAAGGGGCAACAGGCCGCCCACCTGATCACCGATCAAGGCCGACCAACCGTCGAACTCGCCAACGGCACCCGCCTGACCTCCGACAGCCTTGTGCTGGCCACCGGTGCGCGGTGGCGCGCCATGGACGTGCCCGGCGAAGAGGAGTACCGGAACAAGGGCGTCACCTTCTGCCCGCATTGCGACGGCCCACTGTTCAAGGGAAAGCGGGTGGCGGTGATCGGCGGCGGCAACTCCGGGGTTGAAGCCGCCATCGACCTGGCCGGACTGGTCGCCCACGTCACTCTGATCGAGTTCGACACGGCGTTGCGAGCCGACGAGGTGCTGCAGGCCAAGGTCCGCAGCCTCGGCAACGTCGAGGTGCTGCTGAACGCCGGAACGACCGGGGTGCACGGCGATGGCGCCAAGGTGACCGGGCTGGCGTACCAGGACCGCAGCACCGGGACGGCGCACCGTCTTGATCTTGATGGCGTGTTCGTGCAGATCGGCCTGCTGCCCAACACCGAGTGGCTGACCGGAGCAGTCGAGGTCTCCGATCGCGGCGAGATCATCATCGATGATCGCGGCCGTACCTCAGTGCCGGGAGTCTTTGCTGCCGGTGACTGCACCACGACGCCGTTCAAGCAGATCGTGGTGGCCACCGGAGCCGGTTCGACGGCAGCGTTGAGTGCCTTCGATCACCTGATCAGACAGGGTGTGCCGGTCGCCTGAGTCAACGGCGCGGTCGTCCTGACCGCGCGCCGGAGGATCCGAGATCAGGATCGACTCGTCGGTGGCACAATCACCAAGGTGACCAACGCCCCGCTCGAACTGACTCTGGTGTCCGACTGCGCCTCCTGCTTCGGACTCTGCTGCGTTGCGCTGCCCTTCGCCGCCTCCCGCGACTTCGGCGCCGACAAGGCTGCCGGAGAGCCGTGTCGCAACCTGGTGGGGGATTCCGGATGCAGGATCCATGATCAACTTCGCGAGACCGGTTGGCGTGGCTGCACCGTGTTCGAGTGCTTTGGCGCCGGACAGCAGGTGTCGCAGCAGACCTACGCGCGACAATCTTGGCGTGATCATCCCGAGTCGGCGGGGGAGATGTTCGCGACCTTCGCGGTGATGCGCCAGGTGCAGGAGATGCGGTGGTTGGTCGCTCACGCCGCACGTCGCTCGACGATCACCACCCAGCAGGCACGCCTGGCACAGCACGAAACTCGGTTGGCCGACTTGGCCGCATCGGAGCCCGCTGCCCTGCTGGCCACCGATCTCGCTGCCCTGCGCGGCACGGTGGCCGAAACGCTGCGCGAGGTCAGCGCCCTGCTGCGTACGCCATCGAGCGCTTCCCATCGGGCAGCGGGACAACATGGCCTCAAACCCGGCGCCGACCTGATGGGTCGGGATCTCTCGGGCCTCGATCTGCGGGGCACCGACCTCCGCGGAGCGCTGCTGGTCGCGGCGAATCTTTCCGGAGCGGACCTGCGGACCGCCGACCTGCTGGGTGCAGACGTACGAGACGCGAACCTGTCCGACGCCGACTTGTCCGAGGTGTTGTATCTGACCCAGCCTCAGGTCAATGCCGCCGTCGGCAACGGCCGGACCCGCTTGCCGCCCGAGCTGTCCCGGCCCGGACAGTGGTGAACGACTAGAATCTATACTGTACGTATAGTACAGTTTGATCATGCGAGAGAATCGAAGAACCCAGATCGTCTCCAGCGCCGTGGCGTTGGCCCGGGCCGATGGCCTCGACGCGGTCACCTACGACGCCATCGCCCGCCGCTTGGGAATCTCGAAGGCGGGGGTGGTCTACCACTTCCCCCAACGCGGTGACGTGTTGCGAGCGATGGTGGAGCAGACCACGTCCGAGGTCGCCGGCGCCGTCGAACGACACCACGAACAGACCGGCAAGCCACGCATGGTCTCGTACGTCATCCTGCTGCTGGACGGGGTGATCCGGCCCGAGAGTCCCGGACTCAGCACGGCAATCGCCACCGACGGCGCATTGGCTCGCGGCTGGCGAGACCTGCTGGCGACATGGACCGAAGAACTCGCCGCGACCGGAGTCGACCCCGACGATGTGCGTACGGGGTATCTGGCTGCCACCGCTGGGGTGTGGGCCCTGGAGCCGGGCCAGCTCGCCGGTGTTCGGCGGACGATCCTTGAACTCCTCTCCAACACCAAGCCGAAGAAGGCATCATGAGGCGTCAACGATGGGCTGCAGCGTTGTGGACCGGCGAGATCATCTTCTTCGTCGGCAATGTCGTGGCGCAGGCCGCCTGGACGGTGCCGTACGACCCACTGGGCTACGCGATCAGTGACCTGGGCGCGGTGACCTGTTTCACCAACGTCGAGATCGGACGCCTGATCTGCTCACCGGCCCACCTGATCATGAATCTCGGGCTGATCATCACCGGCGTGCTGATGGCCACCGGCGCTGTGGTGTTCCCACTGGCACGACGCACCCGACTCGATCGCCTCAGCCGGGTGCTGCTGGTGATCGGCGGACTGGGGTGTGCACTGGTGGGTCTCGCTCCCGAGGACGTGGCAGTCGGGCCGCACACCGTCGGGGCGGTATCGGCCATGGTGATCGGCAACATCGGGCTGGCCCTGTTCGGGATCGCCCTCCGGCAACACCGCCCAGCAGGTGGATCGGTCGCCATCACCTTCGCGATCATCGGTCTGGCCGGGGTGATCTGGCTGATCGCGCTGCTGCTGAGTGGCTCGCCGCTGCGGTACTCCGTCGGCGGTCTCGCCGAACGCGTCGCCGCATGCAGCCTGGTCATCGGTCAGGTCGTCGTCGGGCTCACCGTGCTGATGGGGAAGAGTCGGCCCAGCAGTCGAATCGAGTCGTGAGCCTCCGGGCCGGCACTGGGACCTGAGCGGCCCGTCGGTGTCGCCATCAAGCCCGAGGCATCGGTGTCGGTGAGGGGATGTGGACCGGCACCGCGGGAATCACGTACGTGTCGGGGCCAGGGCGCTGAATCATGCCGTAGTCGACGAGGTAGCGCCGCAGCATGGCGACGTCATCGGTGAAGGGCCGAAGGCGGGCGTTCATCTCGGTCTCGTCGAGGGCGGTCGCGGGCGGGAGTGTTGCCGCAATGTGCTCAAGAAGCTGCAGCCGCTTGGTGTGCTTGGCGGGCATCACGATGATGCGACCCTCCTCGTCGAGGAAGGTGTCGAGGACGTGGGATCGTACGTCGCCTCCAGGACTCTGACTCATGGCGTCACACTAGGTGGAGTGGCTGCTCCCGTCGTCGGAATTGTCCACCATCGGTACCGATCGGTGACCATTTCCTTCTCCCTCAGCCCATGGCAGGAATGGCGCACGAACAGCTGTCGCTCGTCCGTCAAGCGGTGACGGCGTAGAAGCGTTCTGCCCGGATCGTTGCCAGCTCGATCCAGTCCTCATCGAGCCCGTGACTTGACCGAGGGTCACCCGACCGGAGCTCCAACGCAGTCAATGGGCGCTCGTCCACCAGGAGAACAAGTTCGTAGAGCGCGGCGAGAATGTGGGCGCAGAGCTGCGTCCTGGCGCGGCAGGTGCACGTTGCGGTGACCTCGTCGAGCGGAACAGCGATCGGAGCCCCGGCCTTCATGAGCGTCTCGGCAAGGCTGTCCGGCAGGTCGCCGACGGCAGAGGGCGTGCGCCCAAGCTCGAGTGCCGGTTGGGCGGCTCGGGCCTCGACGGCGTTCCACGGTCGCACCTGCAGGGACACCTGGTGCGTGCTGCTTCCGTCACCGACGGCGGCAGTGACCCTGCCGAGACTGACGGACGGTGGGGTTACCTGATGGCGGGCGAGGGTTCGGGCGCGGGGGAGCTGCCGATGGGGCATGGCTCCGGTGCGCTCGACAGTCCGGAGCCACGCCCGCCCCCAGGCTGTGGCACCGAACTCAGGCGGTGGCATCACCTGAGTCCTCTCAGGTCGAGGTCGAGCACATCGCGCAGTTGTTCGTCGGGCAGTTGAGACAGGGCCGCAACAGGATCGCCGGTGATGATCTCGGCGATGCCCTGCTTCTCCTGATGCATACGTTCAATGTGATCTTCGACGGTCCCCCCGGCGATGAGGGTGTGAACGTTCAGCGTGCGTTGCTGGCCGATGCGGTGGGCTCGTGCGGTGGCTTGCTCTTCGACGGCCGGGTTCCACCAGCGGTCGAAGTGCAGGACGTGCGATGCACGGGTGAGATTGAGCCCGAATCCAGCGGCGCGCAGGCTCAAGATCAGGATGGGCGGCGCGCCGTCGTCCTCCTGGAAGGATCGGACGAGTTCGTCGCGACTGAGCGCGGAAAGGCCACCATGCAGGAACGGGACGGGACCTGTCCCGATCGCCGCACCCAGACCTGCCGACAACAGATCACCCATCTTGCGATACTGCGTGAAGACCAGCGCCCGTTCTCCGTCATCGACGATCTCGGTGAGCATTTCCGCCGTACGGTCGAACTTGCCGGAGCGTCCAGGCTCGGGGGAGTCCTGGTCGAGGTACTGGGCGGGGTGGTTGCAGATCTGTTTGAGTTCGGTGAGCAGGGCCAGAATGCGGCCGCTCCGACCGATCCCGGCGCCGAGTCCGGTCAGGAAGGCCCGGTCAACGGCCGTCTGGTACAGGCCGATCTGCTCGGTGGTCAGCGTGCAGATGACGCTCGAGTCCACGCGGGGAGGGAGTTCGGTGGCGACCTGCGCCTTCGTACGACGCAGCAGGTGAGGTTCCACCAACTTGGCAAGTCTGGCTGCTGCCGTCGTGGACCGGCGTTGTTGGATGGGGGCAACGAATCGTTGCCGGAATCGGCCGCGAGCACCAAGCACGCCGGGGCTGGTGACGGAGAGAATCGACCACAGTTCATCGAGATTGTTCTCCACTGGGGTTCCCGTCATCGCCATGCGGCTTGTGGCCTGCACGGCAGCGGCGGCCCGCGTGACCTGCGCGGTGGGATTCTTCAACTGCTGGGCTTCATCGAACACGACCACATCCCACGGCCGCTCGACGAGGACGGGATCCGAACGCAGCAGGGGATAACTGGTCACGACGACCTCGCCCGCCGGAAGTTCGGGTGGCAGTTCCCGGCCGTGGCCGTGGTGGCGCCGCACGGTCAGGTTCGGTGCAAACCGGGCGATCTCCCGCTCCCAGTTGCCGATCAGCGAAGTCGGACAGACCACGAGATGAGGTCCGTCCGTCGTACGGGTGGCGAGTACGCAGATGGCCTGCAGGGTCTTCCCGAGTCCCATCTCGTCCGCGAGCAGCGCACCGTCGCCGCCGCCGACGCGGTTGCGCAGCCACGACACTCCATGACTCTGGTACGGGCGCAGATCAGCGGTGACTCGACCCGACGTCAAGGCGTCCAGCGTGGCAAGGTCGGTACGGAATTGCTCGATCAGCGCCGAGGGCGACATGACGGCCGTCTCCTCGGCATTCAGGACGGCGTGGCCGGCAGGTGGCAGCTGTGCAGCGATCGAGGCCAACGCAAGATCGGGCCGCACGCCTCCCTCGGGGAACGGGCCGACGAGTTCGCGACTCACCGCCCGCCAGCCACGCGCGGAATCCCCGAGACCTCCGACGCGGTCGAGTTCGGCCAACGCTGGCGCGATCGAGGCGAGAGCCGAGACGTGGGTCGACACGTCGGTCGCCTGGACGACACCCCCGACGACGCCCGCGAGACGGATCGTGCGGGCCGCCCGGACGGCAGGTTGAGACGATCCAGCGCTGCGGGGATGTCCGGGACGCCCCACCAGGCGATGCCGTTCTCGGTGGGGACATAGGTTGCCTGCAGGCGGGTCGCAGCAGATCGTGGCAGGGGAATCATCTCCAGAAGGAATGGGCATGGTGTCTGTGGCGCGGACGCCACGGGAGGGCATTCGGGGTTGGCGGGGGAGCGCCCGGTGCGGTTGATTCCGGGCGCGCCCCCACGCCGGTCACGAGTCGTTGGGGGAAGGTCTCATGCGGTGCGTCGTACCAACAGGCTGACCAGGCACACACATCCGGCCAGCACGGCCGCAGCGATGAACGCCGGTGTCATCCCGGCGTCGAGTGTGCGGTTCGCCACGTCCCCAGCCGAGCCGGCGGTCACGCCGCGGGCTGCGGTTTGGAACACGGCCACGAGGATCGCCAGCACGATGGGGCCGCCCAACTGCTGCATGGTGTTGTAGGTGCTCGACGCCGCACCGTAGTTCGTCGAGCCGACGTCTGCCCCAGCCATCTCTGTTGCCGGAATGAGTGTGCACGCCATCCCCATTCCCACACAGATCAGGGGCCCGAGGACGCCAGACCAGTAGTTCGACGCGAGGGTGAGTTGGCTCAACCAGAGGTATCCCGCGAGGAGGAGCAGCCCGCCGATGAGCATCGTGGCTCGCTCACCGATGCGCTTCATCACGGTTCCGACGAACATCGAGGCCGTCACGAGCGCGAGTCCGGTGGCCAGGAAGGCGACGCCGGTGATCAGCGGCGAGAATCCGAGCGGACCCTGCAGAAACATCGTCAGGAAGAACGACATGCCGATCATCGTCCCGGTCACCAGCACCGCTGCCACGTACGCCGCCACGCGGTTGCGATCGACGAACAGCGACAGCGGCATGATCGGCTCAGCGGCGCGGCGCTCGATGAGCAGGAAGGCCCCGAACAGCACGGCTCCGCCGATCAGAGGCAACCAGCCCGACGGGGAACTCCACCCGCCTTCGCCGGCTTCGGACAACCCGTAGACGAGCAGCGCGACTCCCACCGCGCTCGTCACCGCGCCGGCCAGGTCGAAGCGTCCACCCTTGCGGTCCTGTTCGCGCAGATGGATCACGGCCAGAGCCAGGATCGCCAGACCGATGGGCACGTTGACGAACATCACCCATCGCCAGGACAGGCCTGTCGTGAGGACGCCACCGAGCAACAGCCCGACGACTGCGCCCGAACTCGATGCCGACGCCGAGATGGCGATCGCCCTGGTTCGCTGCGGCCCCTTCTCGAACATGCCGAAGATCAACGCCAGGCAGTTCGGCATGGCCAGGGCCGCGCCGACGCCCTGCAACGCTCGGCAGATCAGGAACCACCAAACGGTGGTGGCGAATCCGCCTGCGAAGGATGCCATGGTGAACAGGGCAGCGCCGATCAGGAACATGCGGCGTCGTCCGAACGTGTCGCCGAATCGGCCGCCGAGCAACATCAGTCCACCGAGTGCGAGACCGTACGCATTCACCACCCAGGCCAGTCCGCCCTGGCTGAAGTTCAGCTCCGCACCGATCGACGGCAGGGCGACTGTCACGATCATCAGGTCAATCGTGAACATCAACTGCATGGCGACAATGATCGCCAAGGCGATGCCTTTGTGCGATGGATTCAGTTTGCCCCGATCCACAACCTGCTGATTGCTCGTGATCATGTCCATGTGTTGGCTCCTCAGATGTGTGACCGAACTCCCGACGATTCGCCAGGACAGTACACACCTGGAGCGAAGCTCGCACATGAACTTCACGGTTGACAAAGCCTCGAATCTTCTATCTGTGCGAGCCGCCGAGACTCTTGGCATCTCCGTTTTCCGTGCCATGTGCGCGACGATGGAATCGCTGCTACCTTCACCGTCGAGTGCACCCACAAAGGGGCGCTGAATGTACGGCTTCAGGCATCATGGAGCCTCGAATGAAGGGTGTTGAATCACATGCTGATCTACGTCACTGGCGCCACCGGGACCGTTGGGCGCCGCGTGCTGCCCCACCTGATCGACGCAGGCGCTGAGGTTCGTGCACTGACCCGGAACCCCAGCTCGGCCCACTTCCCTGACTCGGTGGAGCCCGTTCAGGGAGACCTCGACCAGCCCGAGGCGCTACGTGCGTCCCTCAACGGCGCTGACGTGCTGTATCTCA
>JAKDKP010000129.1 GCA_030453285.1 Propionibacteriales bacterium | reverse complement strand
ACCAGCCCATGGACACGTGGTCCTCCTGCATGGCCGAGGACGGGATCGAGTCCACGCTGGCCGGCACCGCCAGCCGCTTCAGCTCCGAGACGATGGCTGCCTGGGTGTACTGGGCGATCATCTGCCCGGAGTCGACCCCGGGGTCGTCGGCCAGGAAGGGATGCAGGCCGTGGTTGCGAGACTTGTCGCAGAACCGGTCGGTCCGCCGTTCCGACATCGACGCGAGGTCAGCGGCGGCAATGGCCAGGAAGTCGAGCACGTAGCCGACCGGTGCGCCGTGGAAGTTGCCGTTGGACTGGACGCGGTCGTCGAGGGTGATCACCGGATTGTCGACCGCCGAGGCGAGTTCGCGCTCGGCCACCAGGGCGGCGTGCGCCATCGTGTCGCGCACCGCCCCGGCCACCTGGGGTGCGCACCGCAGCGAATAGGCGTCCTGGACTCTCGTGCATGCCGTCGGATCACGATGCGACTCGCGGATCGGTGATCCGGCCAGCAGGGTACGCAGGTTGGCTGCCGAGGTGGCCTGCCCCGTTTGGGGGCGGAGCCGTTGCAGGTCCTCGGCAAAAACGTCATCGGTGCCGAGCAGCCCCTCGACACTGAGCGCGGCGGCGATGTCGGCAATGCGGACCAGGCGATCCAGGTCGGCCAGGGCCATGATCAACATGCCGAGCATGCCGTCGGTGCCGTTGATCAACGCCAGGCCCTCCTTCTCGGCGAGCTGGACAGGCGCAATCCCGGCGGATGCCAAGGCGTCGGCCGCCGGCCGACGCACGCCGTCGGCGTCGAGTACCTCGCCCTCACCCATCAGGGCCAACGCGCAGTGGGCCAGCGGGGCCAGATCACCCGAACAACCAAGCGAGCCGTACTCGTGGACGACCGGGGTGATCTGCGCATTCAACAGGGCCGCATAGGTGGTGGCGGTCTCGGGACGGACCCCGGTGCGTCCGGTGGCCAGCGTTGACAGCCGCAGCGTCATCAGGGCACGTACGACCTCGATCTCCACCTGCGGGCCAGAACCTGCCGCATGTGAGCGGATCAGCGATCGCTGCAGTTGAGCCCGGCGCTCGGTCGGGATGTGGGTCGTGGCCAGCGCGCCGAACCCGGTGGAGATGCCGTAGTGCGGCACCGGGTCGGCGGCAAGGGCCTCGATCACTGCTCGCGTCCTGGCCATCTCGGCCAACGATTCCTCGGTGAGTGCCACCCGCGCTCCAGCGCGTGCCACGGCGACCACGTCGGCAGGGGAGAGGGCTTCGAGGCCGATGCGGACGGCGCCGGCCGGTTGATCGGCGTGCAGTGGTGTTGGCATGGCACCAGTTCACCGGCTGCAGCGGTGCGGGGCCAGACGTGGCAGAGTGATCGTGTCCCATATCTGAGACAGGAGTCCCGTGGACGATCGCCACAGACCTCGCGGTGCCGCACCAGGCCGCAGCGGCGCTTCGTCGCGCGGAGCCGAGGACGTGCTCCGTGTGCTCGGGCTGCTCACCCGCCGCCCCGAACCCATGCCGGCCGCCATGATCGCCTCGGTGCTCGGTCTGCCGCGATCCAGCGCCTACCGGCTGCTCGGAGTCCTGGTCGATCATGGATTCGTCGCGCTCGAGGAAAGTGGCGGCGGTCCGCGGCGGTACGGTCTCGGCGTCGCGGCCCATGAACTCGGTTCGGCCTACACCCGGCAGGCGCCGCTGCAACGGGCGGCGCGGCCGGTGTTGATCAAGCTGGTCGAACAGACCACCCAGAGTGGACACTTCGCCGTACTGCATGGACGTGATGTGCTGTATCTGCTGGAGGAGCGGGCTCCCGGCCGTCCATCCCTGGTGACCGATGCCGGCGTCCGACTGCCGGCGCCGCTGACCGCAAGCGGTCTGGCCCTGCTGGCCGCTGAGCCGAACCAGCAGGTCCGTGCGCTGTATCCCGATGCCGCGTCGCTGGTCCTGCGCACGAACCGCGGCCCGACCACCCCCAGCGCTCTGCGGCGATTGCTGGTCGACGTACGACGGGACGAGCATGCCAGCGAAGACGGAACCGTCGCCGAAGACCTGTCTTCGGTTGCTGCCGCCGTACGGGACTTCACCGGTCAGCCGGTGGCGTCATTCGCGGTCACCTATCGCACGGCCGATGTGGACCGGGCCGGCCGGGCCGTACTGGTCGGTGCGGTGCGGTCGGCCGCCGTCACTTTGTCCACCCGGCTCGGACACCGGACGCCTGGGCGGTGAGCAACTCCTGAGGAACCGAAGCACAGTCGACGCCGCGATGGCACCGGTTGCGGGACCCGGACCCACCGCGCTCGTCAGGCCTTGGGGTCGAGCTCCTGACGACGTGGCGGCGGTGCGGATTCACCGGGTCGACCGGTGTTCGTCTCGCTGGTCAACGGTCCGACATCCTTGCCGTGAATCTGGTCAGGCATTCGGAACGGTGCACTCGGATCCTTGCTCGGCGGCTGGTGCGGCGAGCCGAACGGGTTGGGCGCATCTCCGGAGGCCGGGTTCGGCTTCTTGCTCGGCGGATGATGATCAGCCCGACCCGGCTGTTCCGACGGGTGCTGAGGCAAGGCGTTCGACTCCTTGTCGGCGCGACTGGCACTGGGCTCTCCGAAGGGCGACTTCCGGTAGGAGTTCGGCTCGGCGTTCTTGTGCGCGCTGCCCGCATCGGACGGTTCAAGGAACGGCTGTCGGGGTTTGCCGTTGGCGTACACCCCATCCTTGTCGAGCCAGGTGCCTGACGGTCCATGCCCTTGGTCGAACGGTTTGCTGTGAGCTGAGTACGGCGCGGTCTTCGGACCTTGGAAAGCTGCGGGGTCGTCGCGCAGCCAAAACAGTGGTGGAGTGTTGACGTGTGGCCTGATGCTGGCCGCGGCGTGGGCGGCCGAAGCTTTGACTCCCTTCGTGGCGAGTGCGGGGCCGCTGGCCTTTCCGACCGGGGTGAAGGCGGTGACTCCGTTGAACATCGATTTTCCCATGGTGCGGCCGGGCTCCTCGCCTTCCCATGCAGCGAACTTGTTCTTCGCGAAGGGATCGATGCCGAACATGCCCCAGGTCGACTGCACCTGCTTCTTGTACTGCCCGCGGGCGAACTCACCCACCGGCCCCGGTACTGCCATGGTCGTCATCGCCAACGGATTCGTCATGGCTATCGTGCGACCGATTCCTTCCCAGGACTGTCTGGCCGTTGCGAAGCTGAAACCTGCCGCCTTGCCCTTGCCGTTCCAACTGAACCCCACCAGGCCGGTGAAACCTTGGGCGAAACCGATCGGACCGTCGACGGCGAAGCCCTTGACGATCTGCATGCCGATGGAGTCCTTCTTGCCGACGGGTTGGCCCCAAGGTGGCGCAACTGTGCCGGTGGGGAGCTCGATCTTCTGTTGGCCACCCCCGAGTGTCGGGGTGCAGCCACCTCCGAAGAGTGCCCCCACCACGTACAGTGCGCGGATCTTCTTGGTGCATGCCAATTCCGCGCGCCGCAACGCAGCCTGTTGTGCCCTCATCCGCGAGATCAGGCCGTTGTTGGCATCCACCATCTCGCCGTCGCTGTCCCACGGCTCTTTTCGCTTTCCGCTGAGTCCGGAGCGATCGAGCCCTCGCGAGCCCTTCTCCACGGTGCCGCCGGGACCGATGCCCTTCAGGAACTCGCGCGCGTCGGCTCGAATTTTCGCGACCTCGCGCTTGATCTGGCGGACCTCGGTAGCGAAGGTGTCCAGAGCTCGACCGACGTCGTCCATGTCGCCCTTGAAGTCCTGAGCCTTCGTCGTGGCCGGCTTCATGGCGGCGAACAACGCCTGATCCCTTGGGGCGTCGTATCCGGACGGCAAGCCGCGCCAGGCCCGGCTCACGCTCCCACAGGTGCGCCGTACGCTGTTGCCGACCTTCCTGATCTTGGTCGCGGCACCTTCGATGACCTCGGGATGCATGTTGTCGGTCGGAAACTCGGCGTTCGGGTTGATCGGATCAGCCATGGCGGTTCCTTGTCTTGATGGCGAATGATGTGGCGGCACCTAGTGAGCGCGTGGGATCGTGCTGGCCACACCCTTGGCAGCGTTCCGCTGGCTGTTCTGGACCATGTCCTGGTCTCCATTGAGGAAATGACCGGTCGCCGACGCCGCCCCGGTGAGACAGGCATTGATGTGCTGCCCGATCCCTTGGATGGCCTTCTGCTCGTGGGGCACGAGTCCGGACAGCGCCTCGACGATCGGACCGGTCTTGCCGCAGCCGGTCGCTGCCTCGGTGAAGTGGTCACCCAGCGGTTTGATGTCGCCGTCCAACTGTGATGCCTCGGTCGCGGTGTTCCTGAGCACGCCGGCAACGGTTGTCGGTGCGATCCGATATCTCGTCATGATCGACTCCGGCTCATCCGATGTTGGCGACAGCGGTCCCGGCACGCTTGACGGCGGTGATGGCGGTCTGGTCGTTCTGCCCCAAGGACTGGCGGAGCAGGCGGATGATGGTGCGCACTTGCTGCGCCTTGCTGTTCCAGCGCCGCTCCTTGCCGTGGTACTCGTCGGACACTCCGGTGGCGTGGTACTGCGCCATGGCTGCCTTCACCTGGCGGTCACGGAGGTTGAGCAGCGATTCCAACTGGTTGGCAATGCTGTTGAAGTTGCGCTGGGCTTCAGCGGAGCTGGCGGTGTTGTAGGCGCGATCTCCGGGTCCGGCGTGGACCATGATGTTCTCCTGTCGTGGACGTACGGGTGAATGGTTGGGTCGTACGGAGTGTTCAGCCGCGCGGTCCGGCGAACCGGGCAGCGTCGAAGTTGGCGTTGGCCATCAGTCCTCGGGTCTCGTCGGCCTGTTGGGTGACGCCCTGGTAGAAGGCCGTGTCCTGACCGGCGATGCCCTCCAGGACCGAGGCCAATGCCCCGTTGAGGCCGCGGGCGATGCCGTCGGTGTTCTGCTTGAACATGTTGAAGGCGGACCGGCCGGCACCTTGGAAGTCAGCTTCGATGGGTTCCGCTGCGGCAAACAACTGCCGGACGAGCGATCCGAGGTCGTCAGTTGCCCCCGAAGTCTGTCTGGTCAGATCGGAGAGAGCCGTTTCGGCCATGGCGTAACGTGTCATTCTTTTCTCCTTTGTTGGGCATTGAGTAATGGGTTTTCGGTCGGTGCTCGCCACCCACGTGAGCGGCTCCTGGCCACGACAGTAGGCCCGTAGGGGCCACTGATCCAGAGAGTTGGCGGGTTGTATTCCGGTACCGGAAATTGCGATGGACGACTGATGCATGGCATCTCAAAAAGGTTGGATTCCGGTACCGGAAAATGTCCTTTCGCATAAATTTGGAGAATGGCCCTTGTGCATGCCTAGCATGGCCGGTGCCGTCACTGGCGTCCCCGAAGGAGGGTTGTTTTGTCCACATCCACACTGGTCACCGCATGCTGTTGGCGCTGCGGGCTCCTGCGTGATCCGGCCGGGCGGCGTGATCCGGGTGCGCGGCGCTCACCAGCGGACGACTGCACCCAGTGCGGCTCGTCGTGGACACCCGCCCGGGAAATTCGGGAGGGCCACGTCGAGCCGGGTGCTGGCGTCGTCGTGGCGACCGGAGCACGTGTGTGGCTGGCCCGGGTGATCGACATAGTGGTGCCATTCGCCATGATCACCGCGGCACTCACGGTCGCCGTGGTCGTCGATCCCGGCGAGACCGCCATGGGATGGCTGCTGGCCGGGGCAACTCTGGCAGCAGGGCTCGAGGTGCATCTGCTGTTGCGCAGCGGTCGTACGCCGGGTCGATGGGTGGCGGGCCTGCGCACCGTGGACAAGAACACCGGCACCCCCATCGGCTGGGAGCGACTGATCCATCGGTTCATCGGTGGTGTTCCCGCCCTCGGACTGGTCACGGCCGACCTCCGCTCCGGACGCGATCCGGTCCGTGCCGACCTCACCGAGGGACACTCCGCCGACCAGTCCGTCCGCACGACCGTGCCTCCGCCACCACCGGAACTTCGGCCAACGACCGTGCAGAGCGCACCACCGGCGCCTCGTACGGTGACCTCGCGTTCGGCCGTCCTGCTCGTCTCCGAAAGCGGCCGGAGTTGGGAGCTGCGTCGGCCGGCACTCGTCGGACGAAAGCCGGCCGATCCGCGGCTGCCCGACGTGGACCTCATCGCGCTGCCTGACCTGTCTCGCAGGCTCTCGCGGACACACCTGCTGTTCGAGCGGTCCGACACCATGGTGTGGGCCACCGATCAACACTCCACCAGCGGAACGAAGTTGATCACTCCCGACGGCACCCAGATCCGATTGGATGCCGGTGCGCGAACGGTGGTGCCGATCGGGTCCGTCATCGAGTGTGGTCACCGACAGATTCGGGTGTTGGCCCATGGCTGATCACGTGGTGGACGGCGGCAGCTCAGCCGCACCGAGGGTCGGCCACCCGCTGGCGGACTGGGTCGGTGCCGGGCTCGACGGCACCAGCTGGGTCGCCACCGAGTCCCGGGGGCGCGTGATCGGCTTCACCCGCATGCGTGCGAACCTGCTGGCCACGGCACTGGCGGAGGGGCGTCGTCCACTGTTGATCACTGACGAGTTGAGCGTGCTCACTCCCGCGTTCGCCCGGATCTGGCAACAGGGCGGCGGATCGTGGACGGTG
>JAKDKP010000128.1 GCA_030453285.1 Propionibacteriales bacterium | reverse complement strand
GTAGGGTGAGGCCATGTTCACCCGCATCGTGCTGCTGGTGGCCGCGGCACTGTTGATCATCGGTGGCGCGACCACCATCATGCTGGGCCTCGCGGCGCGCAGTGATCAGGTCACCTGCGACGGGCAGCCGATGGTCGCAGGGGACCTGTGTCAGGTGGAGCGGAGCGGGGGCACTCTCGTTCGTGATCTTGGTCAGCAGGCCGATGCCCAGGCCACCCTGCCCACCATCGGCCCCTGGGTGGGTGCCGGATTCTTGCTCCTGGGTCTGGCGGCTGGTGGGCTTGCCATTGTCGTACGGAGGACGCTGCGGCCCGCCGGGCCGCAGTTGCCCCCGCACGCGGCGCTGCCGAACCAGGCGTCGTCGCCGGAACAGGGCGCGGGAATGCAGGAGCAGCAGTGGTGGGAGATCCAGCAGGAGCAACAACGCCACGGCCCGTGGGGCCGTCCAGCCGGCGATCCGCCCCGACGGGACGACGGCCGCAGTTGATCATGATTCGGCAGGCGTGATCATGGGTGACGACGCGCTCAGCTCAGCAGCAGTGCGCTGGCCTCGCTGACCTCATCCACCAGATGGATCCGCGTGCCCATCGTCCGGCCAGCGCCCAGAGACTGCAGTAGCGGCCATGCCGGCAGGGTTTCGGTCCAGTGCCGCCGGCCCACCAGCACCATCGGAGCCACATTGTCGTCGTGGGCGGCGTAGTAGTTCTCCGTGACGGCTTGGGAGATCTCCTGGACGGTGCCGGCCGCTCCGGGCAGATAGATGATTCCGCCGCGACAACGGGCGAGCAGCGTGTCCTCCCGCAGGGCATTGGTGAAGTACTTGGCGATCACGGTGCCGAAGGCGTTGGGCGGCTCGTGGCCGTAGAACCAGGTGGGGATGCCGATGCTGCGCCCGCTCTGCCCACCCCCGACAGGCCAGCGGCGGCGTACCTCCATCGCCACCTCCGCCCAGGCGTCGATGCTGGGGCGGAAGGACGCCACCTGCGCGAGGACGGCGATCGCCTGATCCAGCGCGGTCTGGTTCCCGGCGCCTCCCGACTCAGGCAGTCCGGAGAACCAGGCGCCGAGATTGGCGGCCTCCATGGCACCCGGACCGCCACCGGTCAGCACGGTCCGCCCGGATCGGGCCAGGGTGAGCCCAAGAACGGCTGCGTCACGGTACGTCGCCGAACCGCGCTCGACGGCATGCCCGCCCATCACCCCGATCACCTGGTCGGCGTCGAGGTCGGCCGTCGCCTCATCCAGGGCATCGGTGATGGCGTGATCATGCAGGGCCCTGGCGAGCGACCTCTCCAGGTCGTGCCGGAGTTGAGCCTCACGAGTCCACGCATACACCTTCGCGTCGACCCCGTCGGCGTAGGCACCGTCGCCGTACAGTTCCTCGGCGGTGTACAGCTCGGCCCGGTACGGGTTGAACGGCAGGTCCGGCAGCGCCGGGAAGATCAGCGCACCCCGGCCGCGGAGTTGACCCTCCACCCCTTTGGCAAAGGTGCATCCGAGGAACGCCGCCCCGGCGGGATCCTTCGCGGCAAGCACCTTGCTGCGTCCGCTCAGATCCACCGACTGGACGAACCAGCCGTTGAGGCGATCAGTGCCGGCGATGTGGGCGTCGAACTCGGTCAGCGACTCGATCTCGTACGTCTGCCTGGTCACACGCGGCCTCCGGTGCCGTTCGGGTTGAGGCTGCCCAGCGGCGGAATGTTCCAGTCGATCGACACCAGCCCTTCGGCGTCCTCGACCAACAGGATCCGATGCGGAGTGTCGATCAGTGCGACGCAGGCCCAGACCCGTTCGTCATGCGTGCCACCGATCGTGGCGACCGGGCGGCCCTCGGGCCAGTCCCCGGGCAACCACTGATCGGCCGCGCAGGGGAGCACGTGTGGTGATCCGTTGATCACCAGGGTCAGCTCTTCGGGGCCGATGACGGCACCGGAGACCCACTCGATCGTCGACCGTACGGACAACTCACGTTCGGCAGTGATCGGGGTCATCGCCGGACGGTCCACGGCCAGGCTGCCGAGCCGGTCCTGCAGAGCGTCTGCATCGCTGCCGCCCGCGGGGCCAGACCGGTCGAACGCCGGCAGCAGGTGCTCCCAGGCGGCGGCGAGGATGGCCTGCATGTCGAGGGTGGCCGAGGTGGTGCCCAGCACGGCGTCGTGATCGGGCAGCATCACACAGAACTGTCCGAAGGCGCCGTCCCCGCGGAACCCGTGCGTGCCGATCCAGAACTGGAAACCGTACCCCTGACTCCAGTCGGGATTCTCCTGACCGGCGGTGTCGATCTGTGGGCTGCACGCCTCGTCGAACCAGGCCTGGGGCAGGAGTTGCTGGGTTCCCCACCGGCCGCGTTGCAGAAGGAACTGGCCGAAGGCGGCGAGCGCCTCGGTGGTCAGATGCAGGCCGGAGAAGCCGAGTTCGCGACCGGACCGGTCGGTCTGCCAATGACCGGGCTCGATGCCCAGCGGGTCGAACAGCCGCGGCCGCAGATAGTCGGTCAGGCTCTGCCCGGTCACCTTCTGCACGATCGCTCCGGCAGTGAACGAGGCGGGCTGGTTGTAGGCGAACAGGGTGCCGGGTGCGGCCTGCGGTGCGCTGGTCAGCAGCAGGCGCACCAGGTCATACCGTCCCGACTCGTCGGCGCTGGCGGCCAGCAGGTCGGGACGGTTGAGCAGGTCCTCGCCGTGACCAGACGCCATCGACAGCACGTGCCGCAGCCGCAGGTCTCGCAGCTCGGGGTGGCACACCTCGGCCAATTCGCCGAAGTGGTCGAGCACCCGGTCGTCGAGGGAGACCAGGCCTTCGGCAACGGCGAATCCGACGGCGGTGGAATTGAACGACTTGCTCAGTGAATACAGCAGATGCACCCGGTCGGGTTCGTACGGCGCGTACCAGCCTTCGGCGGCGACCCGGCCGTGGCGCAGCAGCATCAGGCTGTGCAGTTCCAGCTCGGCGGTGGCGGTCAGGAACGCGTCCACCCCGCTCGGGTCGACGCCCACGTCGGTGGGACGGGCGCGCGGCAGGTTCGGTTGACGGGTGACAAGGGCATGTCGGGTCGTGTGAGGCACCCCGCCACTATGGCGCATCGTTGTCGTGATGGGGCGATGAGGCAGCCGAGATTTCAAAGTGAGCAGTGCTCTTGTCGCGTTGCCGAGGTCGTGTCATGCTTGATTCGAGAGCGCTGCTCTCAACATGGTTTGGGTATCGGACCTGAGCCGACCCCTGGGGGAGCATCATGACCACGGCCACCGATTCTGTGACCCGCGACCTCATGCGTCGGCCCCTGCCGGACCGGCGGTCGGCCCTGGCGTTCGCGGGCGCCGGACTGCTGTTCGCGACATATCCGCTCCTGCGCCCGTGGGGCGATGAGACCACGCTGCAAGGCGCACGGCTGCTCGCATCGACGGCCTGGGTGTTGTCGCACGTGGCCGCGATGGCGGCCTTCGTCCTGCTGGCGTACGGGATCGCGCGACGAGGCAGCCGCTCGTTCCGAGGCAGTGCCGGGGTGGCTGCTGTCCTGGGGGCAGCGTTGGTGTTGCCCTACTACGGCGCCGAAGCCTTCGGTGGGCAGGCCATTGCGGCCCGTGCCGTCGCCGCAGGTGATCCCGCCCTCCTCACCATCGTCGACGACTTCCGGTACGCCGTCGTACCCATGATCATGTTCGGTGCAGGCCTGCTCGCGCTGGCCGGGTGCGGGGTGAGCCTGGCCTCCTCCGTCCGACGTGTCGATGGAGTCGTGTCCCGGCTGGCCGTCGTGCTGGTGGCGGCGGGGCTGATCGGCTACCTGCCGCAATTCTTCGCCACCCCGGGGGTCCGCATCACCCACGGGATCGTCCTGGCGATCGGCTGTCTGCTGCTGGCCCGGGCCCGTACGACGGCTGTGCACTGAAGCAGGAACGCAGACGACCCCGCGGACTTCATCCGCGGGGCCGTTGTGTGTGGCTGGGTGATCAGCGCAGGAAGGGCACCGTCCGGTCGAGCAGGCCGCGCTCCTTGAGCTCGGCGCGCAGCGGGATCTCGTCGTCGATCCAGCCGGACTGCTTGATGCCCCAGAAGGAGGCGTTGTCCGGGCCGTAGCCGAGGAGCTGCTGCTGCAGTGGGGTCAGCCCCTTGAACCACTCGCTGTCCTGATCGGCGACGTTCTCGTCGAGGGGCCGGATCCAGCGGTAGGTGAAGCCGGCAAACATCAGCTTGCGGGTGACGTCGGACTTGTTCATCGACCGCGAGTGCCACAGGCGACGGTCGAAGATGTAGGCGTCGCCCGGCTCCAGGAGCACCTCGGTCGAGCCCTCGGGCTCGATGATCGGGTCGCCCTCCTTCTCGGGGCGACCGGCGAGGGTGTTGTTCAGGTGGCTGCCGGGGATGACCTTGGTCTGGCCGTGCCCGGGGACCGACAGGTCGGTCAGCGCGAAGCAGATCTTCGTCATGAACATGGGGCGGGGCTCCATGTCGATGTCGGAGTTCTGGCGGTAGCCGTCCTGGTGCCAGTTCCAGAAGGGCGGCTCGTCCTTCGGCGGGTTCACGTCGATGTGGTTGTGGTGGGTGTAGATGTTCCAGCCCATGGTGCCCCACACGTACGGGAACGTCGTCGGCCAGGTGAGCAGGTCGAGGAACAACGGGTTCCGGTCGAAGTAGCCCATCACGTGGATCGACTTGTCCGGGCGCAGGCGGTCGGCCTCGGACTCCTCGGCATAGACCTTGTCGACCGCTTCCTCGTACTTGGCGCGGGACTCCTCGTCCAAGGCGTTCTTGATGACGTAGTAGCCGTCCTTGGCGTACTGCTCGCGGACGCTCGCGTCGATGGGCTCGTACCCAGTCTTCTTGCTGGTCTCGGTGACCGTCATGGCGTGTGTAGCTCCCCTCCAACAAAGGATTCAGGTCTGTGTCTGCGACGATACACCGCGGTTCGACGCCGTCACGGACCGCATCGGCGTTTTGCTTAGGTTGTCCTAAGTTTCTGTTTCGTACGGACCTCCCGTCGCTCTCGTACGACCCGTGGAGTCGGCCCGATCTCGCCGAGGTGGAAGACTGGGCCGGTGCGCGACGTGGTGATCCTTGGCAGTACCGGTTCGATCGGCACCCAGGCTCTTGACCTGGTGGCCGAACGACGCGACCAGTTCAGGGTGGTGGCGTTGGCTGCCGGCGGCGGCACCATCGACCTGCTCGCCCAGCAGGTGCTCGATCACCAGCCGGCAGTCGTCGCTGTGACCAGGGCCCAAACCGTGCAGGACCTGCAGCTGGCTCTGTACGCCCAGGCGTCCCGGCGTGGGTGGAGTGCGGGGGAGATGAAGCTGCCGCGGATCCTCGCTGGCCCTGATGCCGCCACGCAGGCCGCCGGGCTGGAGTGCGATGTGGTGTTGAACGCGATCACCGGATCGGCCGGGCTCGTGCCGACCCTGACCACGCTGGCGGCCGGGACCACGTTGGCCCTGGCCAACAAGGAGTCCCTGGTGGTGGGGGGCCGGTTGGTGACCGAGGCTGCCGCCGAGGGACAGATCGTCGCCGTCGACTCCGAGCACTCGGCGATCGCCCAGTGTCTGCGCGCCGGTCGGGCCGAGGAGGTCGACCGACTGATCCTGACCGCCTCCGGGGGGCCGTTCCGGGGCCGGACCAGGTCTGAACTGGCCGACGTGACACCCGAGCAGGCGATGCAGCATCCCACCTGGAACATGGGCCGGGTGATCACCACGAACTCGGCGACCTTGATCAACAAGGGCCTGGAACTGTTGGAGGCACACCTGCTCTATGACGTACCGCTGGACCGGATCGACGTCGTCGTGCACCCGCAGTCGGTGATCCACTCCATGGTGCAGTACGTGGACGGCTCGACCTTGGCCCAGTGCTCACCGCCAGACATGCGGCTGCCGATCGCGCTCGGGCTGACCTGGCCGGATCGGATCCCCGGCGCGGCCCGGCCCTGCGACTGGTCGACCGCGACGAGCTGGACCTTCGAACCGCTCGACAACGACGCCTTCGGGGCCGTCGAGCTCGCCCGGCGCGCCGGTGCACTCGGCGGCACCGCGCCGGCGGTGCTGAACGCGGCCAACGAGGAGTGCGTCGACGCCTTTGGTGCGGGTCGGATCAGCTTCACTGCGATCACCGACACCATCGCCGCCGTCCTCGAGGAGCACGCTGCCGGCACCGAAGGCGTTGACGCCGGTGGGGCTGGGACCGCCGGCGTACGATCTGAGCTGCCCGGGGCACGCCACATCTCGAGTGCGCAGATGGATCTGGATCAGGTGCTGGCCGCCGACGCGTGGGCCAGGCAGCGTGCGCGGGCACTGAGCGGTGCGGATGCATCGTGACCGGGCGTGAGCCCGTACGACAGAATTGCGGGCCCGTACGAGAGAACTGGGGGGAGCTGAGCTGATGGAGATCGTTGTCTACCTCGGTGGCGCGCTGCTGTTCTTTGCGTTGGTGATGGTCTCGATCGCGCTGCACGAGGTCGGCCACCTCGTGCCGGCCAAGCTGTTCGGCATCAAGGCCACCCAGTATTTCGTCGGCTTCGGCAAGACGTTGTGGTCAACGCGTCGAGGCGAGACCGAGTACGGCGTGAAGGCCATCCCGCTGGGCGGATAC
>JAKDKP010000127.1 GCA_030453285.1 Propionibacteriales bacterium | reverse complement strand
CCACGATCGCCCCCCAGCCGTCCGATACGCCGTCATCGGGCAAGTCGCCGCGGTGAGTGGCATGCCGAGGATGCCCGACCAATGAGGCCGACGCGATGAAGCCCGTCGAGGCGATGTCTGCCGCGGACGAAGCGGCGATCGGTACGCAACTGGGGCGGTCGCCGCGTGGGGTCGCCGGCGTGGCGTGGCGGTGCCCGTGCGGTCAACCGGGTGTGGTGGCGACCGAGCCGCGACTGCCTGATGGCACGCCCTTTCCCACCACGTACTACCTGACGTGTCGCCGTGCCACGGCCGGCTGTTCCACGTTGGAGGCCGAGGGTGTGATGGCGGAGATGGCCGAGCGTCTGGAGACCGATCCCGAGTTGGCGACGGCGTACCACCGGGCCCATCAGTCCTACCTGGCCGATCGGGCCGAGTTGGGGGAGGTGCCCGAGATCGACGGCGTCTCCGCCGGTGGCATGCCGAATCGGGTGAAATGCATCCACGCGCTCGTCGGGCACGCCCTGTCGGCCGGGCCGGGAGTGAATCCGCTCGGTGACGAGGCGGTCACCGCCCTGGGTGAGTTCTGGGTGCGGCCGTGTGTTGGCGATGATCAACAAGAACAAGATCAATCAGTCCAAGATCAACAGGGCGGGATCGGCACGACCAAGATCAAGGATGGCGACTCGTGAGGGTCGCCGGAATCGATTGCGGCACCAACTCGATCAGGCTGCTGATCGCTGATGGTGCACCGGGCAGCAAGGACGATCCGGGCAGCAATCTGTCCGAAGTCGTACGTGGGCTGGAGATCGTCCGGTTGGGGCAGGGCGTCGACGCCACCGGTGCCTTCCATCCGGACGCGCTGGCCCGCACCTTTGCCGCGGTGGACACCTATGCGGCGTTGATCACCGACCATCAGTGTGATGCTGTACGGTTCGTCGCGACCTCGGCGGCACGGGATGCGACCAACTCCACAGATTTCTTCTCAGGGATCCAGGCACGACTGGGTGTGCCGGCGGAGGTGATCAGTGGTGCCGAGGAGGCACAATTGTCGTTCCGCGGCGCCATCCACGGCCTGCCCCCTGACCAGGTCAGCGACCCGGTGCTGGTGATGGACATCGGCGGCGGATCCACCGAACTCGTGCTCGGCGGAGCGGACGGGATCCGGCAGTCGGCCAGCATCGACATCGGATCGGTACGGCTCACCGAACGATTTGCTCGCCACGATCCGCCGACTGTCGATGAACTCACAGCCGCAGGGCGACTCGTCGACGAGTTGCTGGACAACTGTGGGGTCGACCTGACCGACGTGGCCACCTGGATCGGCGTGGCCGGCACGGCGACCTCTCTGTCGGCGATCAACCAGGGTCTGCAGGCGTACGACCGGAAGCTCGTGCACGGTTCCCGGCTGACCCGTGCTCGGCTGGCGGAGTTGACCTCCGAGATCTCCGGCCGGACGTCGTCCGACCGCGTCGAGGCGTACGCCCTCCACCCGGGCCGCGCCGATGTGATCCCGTTTGGTGCGTTGATCGCCGACCGGGTCGCCGATCGCGTCGGTGCCGATCTGTTGATCAGCGAGACCGACATCCTCGACGGAATCGTGCTCGGACTGCTCGAGACTCTGGAAGGATGAGATCGTGCATCAACTTGCCATCACCGTCCTGGGCCATGACCGTCCCGGCATCATTGCCCAGACCGCAGCCGCCTTGTCCGACCTCGGCATGAATCTCGAGGACAGCTCGATGACGCTGTTGCGTGGGCACTTCGCGATGACGCTGGTGTGCAGTGGCGAGGCCGACGCGCAGGCGGTGGAGAGTGCCCTGTTTCCCCTGGTCGACGGCTCGCTCGATGTGTCGGTCCGGTCGTTGTCCGGCACCGACGAGCGGGTCGCGCCGGGGGTGAGCTCACTGCTGGTCAGCGTGCACGGCGGTGACCGGCTGGGGATCGTGAGTCGGGTGGCCGGTGTGATCGGCGACGCCGGTGGCAACATCACTGACCTGACCACGCGCCTGGCCGGTGGCTTGTACGTCCTGGCGGCCGAGGTGGACGTACCGGACGGCGTTGACGTCGACGCCTTCATCGCCAAGCTGGCGCAGACCGGCCAGGTGCTGGGGGTGGACGTACGGGTCCAGCCGCTGGACCGCGACGAGCTCTGATTGCTCATGTCCACGCCGTCCGAGGGCCCCGTGATGCCCGAACCACCTGTGTTGCCCGAATCGTCGACGATCCCCGCACTGCCGGCGCTGCCCGAGGGTCGCGTGCTGCCGGTGGTGACCGCACCGGATCCGGTGCTGTCGGCCGATGCGCCGACAGTCGATGCGACGGCTGGCGAGGTGCAGCAGTTGTGCGCCGATCTGATCGCCACGATGAAGGTGTCGCCGGGCTGTGTCGGTCTGGCTGCCCCGCAGGTCGGGGTGTCGGCCCGGGCGTTCTGCGTCGACGTGTCCGAGCACCCCAAGGCGCGTACCTGTCACGGGTTGATCGTGCTGGTCAACGCCGAGGTGACCGCTGCCTCCCGCAACGAAAAGGCGCGCGAGGGCTGCATGTCGGTGCCCGACCTCACCGGCGACGTGAAGCGTGGCACCCGCCTCACCGTGACCGGGCAACTGCCCGGATCGGGGGAGCGGGTGGAGATCACCACCGACGCCTTCGAGGCCCGCGCCCTGCAGCATGAGATCGACCACTGCGCTGGGTTCCTGTTCCTCGATCGGGTGGCCGGGGCGCACGCCATCCACTCCCGCAAGGTCTACCTGCCGCCCGGCTGAGACCAGTCCGGAAAATCGGCACGCACAGCCTCATCACCGGCACATGCGTCCGGCGGTGGCCTTGAGGATGCCGATTTTCGGCGGGTGGGTCGGCGGCCCGCCTCATCGCCTACGATCAGCGGTGCCCGTACGGCCGGCTCCCGTGGCCCAATTGGCAGAGGCAGGCGGCTTAAAACCGCCGTGTTGTGGGTTCGAGTCCCACCGGGGGCACCAGAGCGCGCTGTTCACAGCTGCGACGTTCCCGGTTTGATCCGTCCCGTTTCGGACTGCTGTCTGGTGGGCGAGGCCGGTGGCCCGGACTTCGGGACGTCGTCACAGTGACGTGTCCTTCTGGCTCACTTCCGCGCAGCGTGTTCGCGCCGAGCAGGATGATGTCGCCGGGCTCTTCTGCTGCTGTCCGAACGCGCTTGAACAAGATCGCGAAAGCGTCGAGGACGACGATCGCTTCACTCGGCCGTAGGCGGACCGGGTATGGGGCCAGCAGAGGCGAATAGGGCTGCATGTAACGGGTCTGGAGCTGAGTGAGCCCGACGCGTCTAGGAATCGAGCTCCGCCTCGACCGCGAGGGTCAGCGCCTGCTCTGCCTCCGCGCCGAGCTGATGTTCGGCGAACAGCGTGCTTGCGGCGGCCAGGTCGGGGGCCGCGTCCGCCCCCGTTCGCGTTGCGAGTTCCGCCCGGTAGAGCAGTGCCTCGAACCTCTCGATTGGCGGAGCGTCGGAGTATCGGATGAGCCCGGCGTCGAGGACTGCGATCGCCTGGGAGTTGTCGCCGCGTGCGTCGCCTTGCCGGGCGGCGACGTCGATCGCCCGGCCGAGGCCGGATCGGCGCTCTTCCGCGTCGTCGTCGGATGATCCCTTCCGGTAGAAGCGGAGCCAGTTGCCGCCGGTCCGCATAGGGGTTGGGTCGGTATTGCCTGAAGGTGACGGCGAAGCCGAGCGCGGTATAGAAGGCGAGTGCGCCGTCCAGATCGGCGCATGGCAGCACTGGGTAGCTCCGTTCGCCGGTCATCGGATCCTCCCCGCTTCGTGGGAGGGAGTCGACCCATCGAGTGCGCGGCAGGGCAGAAGAGGCATGGCGAGTGAGTGTTGCATCGTTGATTCTCCGGGTGGGGTCGGGGGCGTCATCGACGAAGATGCCGGTAGCAGAGGGCTGACAGCGGCAGGAAGACCACGATGAGCAGGGCCGGGTACGCCACTGCCAGAAGCGAAGCGTGGTCGGTGAACCAGGTCTCACCGCCGGGGCTGGCACCGCCGCCGAGGAGTTGGCGGACTGCCGTTGCTGCGGCCGACAGTGGGCTGGCTTCGGCGATCGTTCCGAGCCAGCGCGGCATCGTGGCGGTGTCGATGAAGACGCTGGACAGGAACAGCAGCGGCCACACCAGGACTTGGACGGCTGTGATGCCTTCCTGGCTCTTGACACGCAGACCCACGAAGATGCCGACCCAGAGCATCGCGAAACGGAGCAGCAGAAGGATGCCCACCGCAGCGACGGTCGCTGGCGGCGAGACGTCGGGGCGCCACCCAAACGCCAGCCCAGCGAGTGCGGTGACGGCGAGACCGATGGCGGAGTTGACCATGTCCGCCACGCACCGCCCGGCGACCACGGCCAACCCACCAATGGGCAGGGACCGGAATCTGTCGGTCACACCTTTGGAGGCGTCAGCCGAGATGGCCGTCATGGTCCCTTCGAGCCCGAAGAACATGGTCATGGTGAGGATGCCCGGCATCACGAAGTCGAGGTACGAGCCTCCGGTCGCCATCCCGAAGACGCCACCGAGGAGGGCGATGAAGACGGTCATCATGAGGACAGGGAACAGCCAGCCGAAGGCCATGATCCCGGGCCGGTTGCGCCAATGCGTGAAGTCGCGGAGCGCGATCGTCCAGGTATCCGCCAAGAGCCAGCGGAATCGATCGGTCGGGCGGTCCGGGGCGCTTGTCGAGGTGGTCATGCGGGACTCGCTGCGGTCTGGTCGGCGAGCGGATCAGTGGCGGTGGAGCCAGTGAGTTGGAGGAACACGTCGTCGAGCGTGGGAGTGCGGATCGAGATGTCCTCGAAGGCGATCCCGGAGTCTCTGAGCGCGGACGCGGTGGCGAGGAGTGAGTTGGTGCGGTCGAGGACCGGAAGCTGTACTCGACCGTGCGCGGAACGGATCTCGCCGCTGGCCCATGGGGCGAGGAGCTCGGCGACACGAGCGATGTCGGCTGTTTCACGGGGCACGAGTTCGATCCAGTCGTCGCCCACCTGCGCTTTCAGCTCCGCCGGGGTTCCGCCAGCGACGACGCGCCCGTGAGCGAGCATCGAGATGTCATCGGCGAGCTGGTCTGCTTCCTCCAGATACTGCGTCGTGAGCAGGACGGTGGTGCCGCCGCGCACGAGCGTGCGGATCGCGTCCCAGACGTCTCGACGGCCCGCCGGGTCGAGCCCGGTGGTCGGTTCGTCAACAAAGAGAATCTGCGGGTCCACGATCAGCGCGACGGACAGGTCGAGCCGCCTGCGCATACCACCCGAGTATGCACTGACTCGTTTCGATCCGGTCTCGGCCAGTCCGAACTGCTCCAGCAACTCGTGGGCTCGGCGGCGAGCCTCGCGAATGGAGAGCCTGCTGAGCCGGCCGAACATCATCAGGTTCTGCAGACCGGACATTTCCTCGTCGATGGCGGCGTACTGGCCGACAAGGCCGATTTGCCGACGCACCTGCCGACCCTCACTGGCCACGTCGTAGCCGGCGACTTGCACCTCGCCCTCGTCCAGATCGAGCAGTGTCGTCATGATCCGCACCGCAGTCGTCTTACCCGAACCATTGGGTCCGAGAAGCCCATGAACGCCGCCTCGGGCGACGGTCAGCTCGAATCCGTTCAGCGCAGGCGGCTCGCCAGCACCCGTCGAGGGATACCTCTTTCTGACCCCTCGCGCCTCGATCGCGAGTTCATTCCCATCTCTTCGCACGCAGTGTCCTCTCAGGCGTCTACGCCGTAATGTACGGCGTACATTGTGACCGTACAGTACGTTGGGTAGACGTTGCAAGACGCGGCGTTCGCGTATGTCGCGTGGAAGGACTCATCGACTGTGGCCCGACGCTCACCGGCACCCGACCTCGTGCGCAGCATCTACCTGCTATGGGGGCACCATCCCAGCCCAGGCAGGTCCGGTCTCTCTGTCACGGCCATCGTCGGAGCAGGCATCGAGATCGCCGACGCCGATGGTCTTGACGCGGCCTCGATGCGCAAGATCGCCGACCAGCTCGGCGTGAGCACGATGTCCCTCTATGCGCATGTACCTGGCAAGGACGACCTCACCGCGTTGATGGTCGATGCTGTCTACGCGGAGCTGTACGGCAACGATGTCGAGGCCGCGGCTCGCGTGGGCGACTGGCGGGATGCGGTGAGATTCATCGCCGAGCGGAACTGGGAGCTCTACGCCAGCCACCCCTGGCTGCTCGACCTGCGTCCATCCCGCCTGACGGTGGGGCCGAACCTGAGCCGCAAGTACGAGACTGAGTTGCGCCCCCTTGATGACATCGGGTTGTCCGACGTCGAGATGGATGCAGCCCTGACGCTGATCCTGAGTCTTGTCGAGGCGACAGCTCGCGCAAGACGAGGTTCCGCCAGCACTCGCGATGACTCTGGCATGTCCGATGCCGAGTGGTGGGGAATCGCCGCTCCCGTTTTGGAGCAGGTGATGACAGACGGCAGTCTCACCTTGTCCGCGCGGGTCGGAGGCGCTGTCGGTGAGGCGTTCGATGCCGCGCAGAACCCTGCACACGCCCTGACATTCGGCCTCGACACCATCCTCGACGGCATCCAAGCTCGCCTCCAAGGGCGTCTGTCGTAAGC
>JAKDKP010000126.1 GCA_030453285.1 Propionibacteriales bacterium | reverse complement strand
CGTCATGGTCGACACGTGGGCGTCGGTGCCACACGCCTCCCCGAACCACTGGTGCGGCACCCAGCGCGGATGCAGGTATCCGGCCGAGGCCTCGACCCCGAACGGCTGCGCGTTGGCCAACCCCATCCGACACAGCAGGCTCCGACCCCCGGCGTCGGTGGTCCCGACCTGGGTCGGCACCAGCAACCTGATCACCATCACGGCCGCAGACAGCACGCCAACGACCAGTCCGGCGATCCCGCCACTGCGCGCCGATGAGCCGGGATCGTGCCCGGTGGCGCCAGGCATCATCCACCGACCGGCGCGGGCCAGCGCGTCGACGATCTTCAACCGAGTCAGTGAGGCCGATCGGGCCCGGCGTGGCATGGCCCGGCGGGGGACGACCCCCGGGTCATCTGCCATCGTCGCCTCGGGGGATCACATCATCGGTGTCACCCCGACGGGAGTCGCGACCCACGCTGCAGCGCACCTGATCGGCACCCTCACCGACCAGCACCCCTACGGCCACCAGGCCGCGTTTCTTGGCCGACCCGCCCAGGTAGGCATCGACATGGCGCCCACAGGCGCGCGCCAACCCGGCGACGGTCGTGTCATCCAGGGTGCCGATCCGCAACCAGGCACCGACGTCCTGGCTGGAGTGGGGTTGGCTGCACGCCACCGGCACGCCCGTACGGTCCCACCGCCCACGCCCGTCCGGCGCCTGGCGATAGCACGTCCGCAGGTCGGCCGACTCCTTGGTGGGCATGACACCTGCCAGCGAGCGCCGCCCCAGGACGGGACCGGTCGACACCCCGTCGGGGCCCTGGTCGACGGTCACCACGTCGCATCGGGTCCACCGATCGCCTCTGGCCCATGCCTCCTCACTGGGGAAAGTCGCCCGAACCTCGACACCTCGTACGGCATCGGTCTCCGTCGCCGCCAGATAGCGGCGCAAGGCGGTGACCGAGCACAGCGTGGACTGCTGCTGCAACAGGGCCGCCGGCATCGGGCGGGTGGCCTGCCGGGCGAGATCACCACCGACCGCCGCCACCGCGAACGTCTCATGGGTGTGGGCGTCGGTACAGGTGACCGCCGGGGTGCTGTGCGAGACCGATCGGGTCTCCGCGGGTTGATCCAGCCAGAAGCACTCACCCACCCGCGGCGGCGACTCGTCACCGACCGGCACTCCCGCGCAGCCGGCGCAGATCAGGACCAGGAACCCAACGATGCCCACCGTCAGCGCCACCCGGGCACGCATCAGGCGGGATCCGTCGGCTGGATGCCACGTCTCGGCCCCTTGGCGGCCGGTTGGCGTCCGCCGCCGGTGGCGATCTTCAGCATCACGAAGAAGGCGAACGCGAAGGCGAAGATCACCAACAACGACCCTGCCCAGCGATGCACGACATCGAACCCTTCGAGTCCGAACGTCTCCAGGGCCCAGGCCGCGAGGGCGTACCGGCCGAAATTGGCCACCAGGCTGATCATGAGGCCGACCCCCAGCCCGGCGAACACCCGCCGCAATCGGAAGCGTGGGCCCAGCAGGATCAGCCCGGCCAACGCGAGCAGGGGAACGAACAGCACGGCGGTCGAGCACATCGAGGTGATCGCCAGGCGATACACGTCCGATTGACCGATACCGATCATGACGGCGGTGTCGACCGGCACCGCCCCGCCGGTGAGCACCGCACTCAGCAGGGGCGCCATCAGGGTCGCCTCGACGGTACGGAAGGCCCGCTCCTGGACGATCACCACGACCGCGAGGACGATGAGCAACAGGCCGAGGACCGGGTGTCCGCGCAGACCGACCGTGCGTCGAGGGGCGATCGACACGGCATGTTGAGGGACCGCCATCACGCCTCCTTGGTGACCAGGGTGGTGCTCTCGGCGTTGCGGCGCGTCTTGGCCCACCCGTTGCGCCCGGTGACCAAACGCCAGAAGGCCCGTACGACACACACGTAGGTCTGGTACATGTACAGCCAGTAGCCCAGGCACCAGCCGAACACTCGCAGCCAGGAGGCTTGGGGTGCGCACTGACGGCGATAGATCACCGGCCAGACCGCGAAGGGCACGACACCGGTGACCACGACCAGCGGCAGCAGCCACCACGAGGCCAGCAACCAGGCGCCCACACTGCCCACGGTGACCGCACCCTGGGCCACCATGGTGACGAAGACGGCCGGCCACAGCACGACACCGACGAGTTGGATGTACGGCATCAACAGGAAGTAGCTGGCCTCCAGCGCACCGGCATTGCTGAAGTTCGGCGACCGGAAGATCTGGCCGAGGTAGCGGGCGCACTGCATACCGCCCTGGCACCACCGGACGCGTTGGATCAGCAGGCGCCGCCAACTGGGCAACGCCTCCTGGGCGACGTGGGTGTCATGCAGATAGACGGTTCGATGTCCGGTCAGCATCACGTGCACGCCGAGCTCGTAGTCCTCGAGCAGGGACCCGTGCCAGGGAGCCCCGTACTCGCCGGCGATGTCGATCAGCGCCGACAACCGGACGAACTGCCCGTTGCCGCCCAAACCGACCGAGGCGGTGTGTCCACGTAGCGACTGCATCGCGGCGATGGCGGTCCGGAACTCGATGTCCTGCATGCGGATCAGGTAGCTGCCCAGCCGATTGCGCCAGCGTGCCTGGCCCGGCAACGGGCGGGCGTCATCGCGGTTCGACATCCACACCGCCACCTGCACCGCACCAGTGCTCGGGTCACCGAAGGCGACCGGTCCTGCCGCCTGGGCCAACGCATTGGGTGCGAGGCGACCGTCGGCGTCGACGACGAGCACGACCACCTGTGTCGGGTCGACGTCGTCCGGCAGCCAGGCCCGCAGGGTGTCGAAGGCCGCATTCAGTGCGGCCCCCTTGCCCTTGCGGGCCTCGGGCAGACGCCGGGAGACCAGATGCAACCGGGGATCGGTGGACATCGCCTCGGTGACGATCCGTCCGGTGGCATCAAGGCTGGCATCGTCGATCACCCAGATGTGCAGGCGATCGAACTGACTGCGCAGCCGCGCGATCGTCGCTCCGATCACGCTCTCCTCGTCCCGTGCGGCGATGAACACGTGGAAGTCGAGGAGATCCGAGTCTCCCTCGGGGTTCGGCCGCCGCCGCAGGAACGGGATGACGATCAGTAGCACGTACCCGAGGAAGATCACCAGCAGCACGAACGCGAGCGCCTGCGCTGATTCGGTGGTGTTCATCGCCGTCCTCGGTGTTGATCACGATCAATTGATCATGGTGTATCAGAGTTGATCATGATCGTCCAGCGCGAGCCTTTCGACGCTGGTACGCGATCCGGGTCACGAAGAAGCCAGCAAGCAGCAGCACGACCGCCAGGGCGAACTCCCAGCCGAAGATCACGCTTCCGGTGGCGGCCAAGGCCCCAGCGGACGTGGACCCGGTGAGGTCACTGCCGCTCATCCTCAGACTCCCTTCCCGACGGTGACGGCGGAGTTCTGCTCGGTACGACGGCGTCGGATCACCACGAATCCCACCACGGCCGCCAATGCGATGACCGCACCGCCGACACTCAGCGACTCCGGTCCGGCCAGCGGCACGGCCATTTCACCGGCGTTGGGGCCAACCGTGGCACTGGCCAGGTCAACCGTGGCGAGCGAGCCGTTGGGACCCAGTTGGACGCGGAGCGCGGTCTGGGTGAAGCTCCCGTCCTCGCCGGTGCTCTTGCCGTTCACCACCAGGGCGGCCAGTGGCTTGATCGCCGCCGCCAGCGGCCCCTCCACGGTGGTGCCCAGTCCGTTCAGGACCGGATTGATGACGTTGCGGGCGGTGCGCAGTGCCGCGGCCAGGATGGCCCCGGCGAGAGGACCCATCTGGTCCACCTTGGCCTGCACGGCGTCCAGGATGTCGTTCACCGACGTGGTCAACTTCTTGACGACTGCCGCGGGAACGTACTGCAGCAGATCGGTGTTCGGCGGCAGTTCGTTGAGGCTGGAGACGCCAGCGGCGGCGAGCAGGTCCTCCTCGGTCAGTGCCACCGAGCCGTCGGCCTTCAACGGATTCGGCAGGGTGAGTCCGGCCACCTTGGCAGCCTGGAGAAGGGTGTTCAGGGCGTTGTACAGGGTGACGCCGGTCGGCTGGACCGCGGTACCCCCGACGTTGATGCCCACGTCGGCCAGCACGTACTTGCCGGTCTGTTTCCCGTCGACGGTCTGTTCGGCCGAGGCGGCCAGCGCCCCGACGTCGATGCCGAGCTTCACCAGATCGGTGGTGCCGCCCAGGATCTGCTTGGTGCTCAACGAGATGGAGGCATTGCCGTCGGGGCTGCCCACATCGCTCGGGGTGACCTCTCCGGCCCCGACACCGATCAGACTGCTGGCATTGCTGACGCCACCGGAGAAGGCGACCGAGGAGCCGTCATCGTTGGCGCGGGCGTACTGACCCACCGCGCCGAGCTGGATGATGCCGTTGTCGCCCAGCAGGTTGACCCCGGTGCTGGTCAACTCCAGCGAGGAGAGGACCGAGGCGTTCAGTGGCTTGTCGACGATCACATCGCCGGAGGCGTCGCTGTTGACAGCTACGGCGCCGCGGAGTTCGGCGACGACATCGGTCAGGCCGCCGACCGCACCATCGATGTCGAGCAGACGACCGTTGGACTGTGAGACGACGGGTGCCGCCGAGGCGACAGTGGGCACGAGACAGGCGAACGCAAGTCCGAGTGCCATGGCTCCGGCTACCAGTGGTGAACGCCGGCGGTGAATTGGTGTGGTCAACGTTGCTCCTCATCCAGTGCGGCGGTGATGTCCCCTGATGAACCATTCCGTGCCGCAGGCTCACGGTAAGCCCACCCGTACCCGGGACTCCCGGGCCGATCGACAGGACTACTGGGACTCTCGACGAACGCTACTGAGAAAATAATGGTGTCCCCGAGGACCCACTGAGGGGCCAAGGGCGAAACCCTCAGTTTTCAGCACTGAAACTGGGGCCATCATCGATGGTCCGCACTGGCTGGAACTTGTTCCCAAGGCCACCACTGAACTTCCTCGAACCACCGCGGATTGCCTCCTGGGCCGAAGAATGTCGACTATCCACCCATGAAAGCGGTACACCTGCCCTAGACTCGACAACGCGTCGGCCAATGATGGAGTGGTTCAGGGGGCCATCGACCCCAGAACCATTCGGCGAAGGGGGAGGCGAAGTCTGATGATGGCGCCGGCAGCCGCGCCCGCTCAGCGACAGTTGTCCCTGGCACGATCGTTGGCCGCCGTGCGCGACCGTCGCAGTGTCGTCGTCGTCGGTGACCGCGGCTCGGGGAAGTGGTCGTTCGTCCGTCGCGTACTCGCCGCCATCGATCCGGACCAACCACTGCTGACCGTTCACGGCGGCAGCGGTCGCGGCGATGCCCTCGACGATGTGGTCCAGGCTCTGCCCGAGGACGCCCGACCCACCGGCCACGACGAGACTGAAGTCATCGCCGCCCTCACCGCAGCCGGCGGCACCCCCCTCATCGTGCTGCGGGACGCTGAGCGAGCCGATCGCGACACTCGCCGCCTGCTCGGTCGGTTGGCCGCCCGGGGGGCCATCGTCCTGCTGAGCACCGTCGACGAGGAGGCCGTCGACGACGGCGACCCCTTCCGGCCACTCCTCGACCACCCCGAAGCGATACGCATCGATCTACACCCCTTGGCTGCGCGTGAGGCCGACCAGGTGATCGATCACGTCGTGCGGCGCCATGCGATCCCCGGCTTCGGCCCGGCCGAGCACGCCTGGGTACGGGCCATGGCCGGCGGGGTGCATGACCTGGCCGAACGAGTGACCCTCGATCTCGCCGAGCTCCTCGCCAATGGAACTCCGGTCAGCGGGTTGACCGGATCCACCCCGTCGCGACCGACTCTGCGACTGGCCAGTGATCTGCTGGCGACCGTCCCCGGCCCGGCCCGGTTCGACCTGTCGGTGGTGGCGCACCTGGGCGGAGCCACGGTGTCCCGCGCCGCGGATCGGGTGCCGCCGACCTCGCTGGGCATGTTGTTGCAGCGCGGACTGGTCCGGGTGCACGAGGGCAGCCTGCGCGTTCCGGCGCCGCTGCGCCATGCTCTGCTGTGGCAACCAGAATCGCCCCGTCTGGAGGCCGAACTGGACCGGGCCGTCGGCGACGTGGTGCGAGACGTGGCGCACGGCTGGCAGGTCACCTCCGATGAGGTGCTCTTCGCCGCCCGCCGTCTGGGGCACCGACGCCTCGACATCGACCCCGCCCTGGCCCAGCCACTGTTGATCATCGGGGCGAGCATCCTGGCGCGCAGCGGCGAGGCTCGCGCGGCAGCGGCCATGGCATGGACCGCCCACGACTGGACCTCTCGTACGATGACGTCACCGGTTCCAACCCTGGTCGACGCGCTGGTCCGTACCGGTGAATGGCAGCAGGCCGCCCTGGCCGAGGCACTGGCGCCGGAGTCGTTCCACGCAGCCCCACCCAGCCTGCAGGAACTGCTGCTCCAGGCGGCCACCGCACCCTGCACGGTCGAGGCCTGTGCACACGATCACATCGCCCGGTCGCTGAAACGTCTCGAGCTGCCGGCGGCCGACACCGCTCATCGCGTGGTGGAGGTGCACCTGGATGTTCGCGGCCGCCGATACGAAGAGGCTCTCGCCGCCGAGGTGGCCGAGGCATCGGAGTCGGCCGATCTGTT
>JAKDKP010000125.1 GCA_030453285.1 Propionibacteriales bacterium | reverse complement strand
TCAGCCGGATCGAGGAGCTGCAGGAGGTGGACGGCATCGGCCCCAAGACCTTCGCCAAGCTCGCCCCGCACGTTCGGGTGTGAGGGGGCATCAGGTGACGGGTCGACGGACGGGGGAGCGGGCAGGTCAGCCACCTGTGATCGGGACACCTCCGCGGCGGGGCGATGGCCGGCGACCGTGCGCCCGGGTCTCGACGCGAGAGCCACCAGAGCGTCCCGACGTTCGGCTCGTTCCCTTGGGGATCGCTGCCTGGGCGGCGAGTTGGGCGGCGACCGCGGAGCTGGCGTGGCCCGTCGTGGTGGCCGGGGTTCTCGCCCTGATCGTGACGGCGTTCGCGGCGTGGCGAGGCGCCTGGGTCTGGGTGGCTGGCGGTCTGGTGCTGCTGGTGCTGTTGAGCACCGGGTCGGTCCGCAGCGCGGCCCTGCACGACGGACAGGTGGCCAGGCTGTCCGACGAGCGAGCCACCGTCGAGGCCGTGGTGACGGTCACGACGGATGCGCAACGCGTCGGATCGGGGTTCACCGAGATGGTGATCGCCCGGGGCGAGGTGACCGAAATCGTCGGGCGTGGTCAGGGTTGGCGGGTGCGGGCGCCCATTCTGCTCACCGGAACGACGGGTCGTGGGGACGGATTGCTGGGCGTCACCGTCGGCACCACCCTGCGCATCACCGGTCGGCTCGGCGCTCCCGATCCCGGGTCGGATCTGGCGGGCATGCTGCGGGTGTCGTCGCTGGCGATCGCGCGCGAGCCCGGGCCGAGTTGGGCGTTGATCGAACGGGTCAGGGAGGGGTTGCGGGCTTCGGTGGCTGGTCGACCACCCGAGCCGCGGGCCCTCGTACCGGCTTTGGTGGTGGGGGACACCTCGGCCATGACACCGCAGCTCACCGACGACTTCCGCACCACAGGTCTCACCCACCTGACGGCGGTCTCAGGAGCCAATCTCACGCTGCTGTTGGGGTTTGTGTTGGTGCTGGCTCGCTGGGTCGGCGTACGTGGTCGCTGGCTGACGGTGGTGGCGATCGTCGGCGTCGTGATCTTCATCGCGCTGTGCCGGACCGAGCCGAGCGTGCTGCGGGCCGCCGCCATGGGTGTGGTGGCCCTGGCTGCGTTGGGACACGGGCGAGCGGGTGTGAAGGGGATGCGGCACCTCAGCGTCGCCGTGCTGATCCTGCTCACGCTCGATCCGTGGCTGGGGCGATCGATCGGATTCACCCTGTCGGTGTTGGCGAGCGCCGGAATCATCTGGTGGGCCGAGGCCTGGGCAGACCGACTCCGGTGGCTGCCACGTGTGGTGGCCGAAGGCGTTGCCGTCCCGTTGGCCGCGCAGGTCGCGACGCAGCCCGTGGTGACCGCCATCTCCGGCCAGGTCAGCATCGTCGGGCTGCTCGCCAACGGATTGGCCGGGCCGCTGGTGGGCCCGGCCACCGTCAGCGGATTCGCGGCTGCCGGCCTGTCCCTGGTGCACCCGATCCCGGCGGCCGTCGCGGGGTGGGTCTCCTCGTGGGCGGCACAGGTGATCATCTGGATCGCCCAGACCACCGCGAACTGGCCGGGTGCAGCAACCACGTGGCCGGCCACTCCCGCCGGTGTCGGGCTGCTGGTGGCGGGGTGTCTGCTGGCTGCCTGGTGGCTGCCGCGCGTGCTGGCCAGGTGGTGGCTGGTTCTGGCGCTGTCGGTATTGCTGGCGGTCGGACTGGTGCGGACACCCACCCAGCCGGGATGGCCGGCCGACGGATGGGCGATGGTGATGTGTGACATCGGGACCGGTGACGCCGCCGTTGTTGATCTTGGTCAAGGGCGCGCCATCGTGGTGGACACCGGGGGAGATCCCGTGCTGATGGATCGGTGCCTTGATCAACTCGGCATCGACGAGGTGGTGTTGGCGGTGCTGTCGCACTACCACGACGATCATGTGGGTGGCATCGACGCGTTGTGGGAGGGGCGACGGACGCGACAATTGATCGTGTCACCGATGCGCAGCCCCGCCAGTGCTGCCGAACGCGTGGACCGGTTGGCCGCCCAGCAGGGCACGCCCGTCGCTGCCAGCAGCGCCGGCGACCGGATCACCGTCGGCGCCGCGGTGGGGGAATCGGTGTGGCCGCGGCCCGGCAGCGTCGGCTCCGCGACGCAGTCCAACGGTGAGTCCTCGGCCGAGAACAATGCCTCGGTGGTGGGACGACTGACGGTCGGTGGGCTGCGGATCCTGTTCACCGGCGACGCGGAGCCTGCCGCTCAACAGGCGATCCTGGTCAGCGGGGTGGACCTCTCTGCCGACGTGGTGAAGGTGCCGCACCACGGTTCGTCGCGGCAGGACCGCGACTTCCTGGCCGCGACGGGTGCCGGCGTCGCCATCACCTCGTCGGAGCTGGGCAACTCGTACGGGCATCCGGCTCCTCGGACGGTCGGGCTTCTGGAGTCACTGGGCATGACCCTGCTCCGCACCGATCTGCAAGGTTCGATCGCGGTGGTCCCGACCGGCCGAGGCGTGCGCGCGGTCGTGCAGCGATGAGGCTCCGTCCCTGACGAATGCTTTCTCGTAGCCGTCGAAAACCTGCGCGAGATCGACCCCATCGTGCTGCGGCTCCTGATCAACTATCGGGTCGACCCGGAGGCGCTGAGCAGGCAGCTGCCTGCCCAGTTCCGTCCGCAGGTGGTGGATGGCCACGCCGTGGCGGGCATCTGCCTGATCAGGATGTCCCAGTTGAGGCCCCGTCACTTTCCCGTGTGGATCGGGTTGACTGCCGAGAGTGCTGCACACCGGGCGGCGGTCGAGTGGTCCGAGCCGGACGGATCGACGAGCCACGGTGTGTGGATCCCCCACCGGGACACCGACTCACGCATCAGTGCCGCCACCGGCGGACGGCTGTATCCGGGGCCGCACGGGCTGGCCCACTTCGACGTGGATGACGCCGGCGACCGCATCCGGTTGGCGTTCCGGTCCACCGACGGCGATCGATCCGTACGGGTGAGGTTGCGGGCCACCGGCAATCTGGGCGGTGAGCTCTTCACCGACGTCGATGCGCCTCGGACTTCTTCGAACGGGGCTCGGTGGGCCGCTCGCCCTCAGGTGGTCAGGGACTGGACACCATTGAGCTGCGGACCGACGCCTGGCACGTCGAGCCGGTCGAGATCGAAGAGGCGCATTCCTCGGTCTTCGATGATTCGCGGCTGTTCCCGACGGGGAGTGCGATCGCCGACCACGCCCTGCTGATGCGGCGAATCCCGGTCGAATGGTTCCCGCACCGGGACAGTGTGCTCCAACGAGGCTGAGCGTTCGGTCCACTGAGCGTCAATAGCGGTAGCGGTGGCTGTGCATGCGACGATCTTTTGACATTCGCTGAGCCACGTCGGGGTGCCGAAACCCTGCCGACAGTCGTTGAGGGCAGAATCGACGGATGACCGACGCCGTTCATCCGTCCCGCGCGCAACGCATCGACGCCGCCACACCGGACAGCCGTAACCGCGTGGTGGACTTCCTGCGCGCGGCGGCGATCACCGTGGTGGTGTTGGGACACTGGACCATCGTGGCGGTGCAGGCCGAAGACGGCATCCAGCCGCACGGCCTGCTCGACGCCGCGAGCTGGACCCATCCGCTGACCTGGGTGTTCCAGGTGATGCCGATCTTCTTCCTGGTCGGCGGGTACTCCAACGCACTCTCGTGGCGATCGGCTCGTCGCAAGGACATCGGCTACGCCGAATGGCTTCGTACGCGGCTCCGGCGGCTCGGGCTGCCCCTGGTGCCGTTGCTGCTGGTCTGGTTGGTGGCCTGCATCGTGCTGCTCGCGGCGGGCGCGCCGGTCGATGTCGTCCAGCTCGCCTCCCAGATGGCGCTCATCCCGACCTGGTTCCTGGCGGCCTACCTGTTGGTGATCGTGGTCGCCCCGGCCTGTCTGGTGTTGTGGGAGCGCTTCGGCTGGTGGTCGATCATCGCCGGCATCGGACTTGCCGGTGTGGTGGACGCGATCAGCATCGGCACCGACAACCCGCTGTTGGGGTACCCCAACTATCTGTTGGTCTGGGCCAGCTTCCACCAGTTCGGCTTTGCCTGGTTGGACGGCCGGTTGGCCGGCTGGCGGCGCCGACTGATGTTGATCATCATCGGCGGGACGGGTCTCGGCCTGTTGGTGGGACTCGGCCCGTACCCGGTGTCCATGATCAGCTCGGCCACCGACGAGATCTCCAATTCCAGCCCGACGCGGGTCACGATGGCCTTCCTCGGGATGCTGCAGGCCGGCGCGGTCCTGCTGCTGGAGCGACCACTGGAGCGACTGCTGCGGCGGCCGCGCATCTGGTTGATCACGGTGGTGGTCAACCAGCGGATCATGACCTGGTTCCTGTGGCACCTCACCGCGATGGTGGGGTTGTCGTACGCGCTGCTGTCCCTCGGCGGGATCGGGTTGCAGCTGCAACCCCTCAGTGGCTCCTGGTGGGCCAGCCGACCCCTGTGGTGGTTGGTGCTGCTGGGGATCACCGGGTTGCTGGTGTTGATCTTCGGCCGCTTCGAGGAACCACGTCCCGACGATCGTCCGGCGCCGGCCAGCTGGCGACCAGTGCTGGCCGCCGTCTGCGTCTGCGCGGGGCTGGCGGTGATGGCGAAGTCGGGGATGGTCGGCCCGAACGGCATCAACTGGATCTGGCCCCTGTTGCCGGTGGCGGGACTTCTGCTGTTCGGCGTGGTCCGGCTGCGACGACCGGAGACGGCGGTCAGGTCGCCGTGACGAGATAGTCGCCGGCCTCGTCATCCCACCGCAGTGTGACCACGCCGTCGGTCTCGGCGGCCCGGCAGAACTGCAGGAAGTTCCGGAACCCCAGACCCTTGTCGCTGAACTCGGGCCGACGCTTGCGCAGCAGGTTCTTCAGTCCCGACAGGGCTGCCGGTCCGTCACCAGTGGCGACCACGTCCCGCAGCAGGGCAAAGGCACTCTCCCGTTCGCCGTGCTCGGGCAGGAACACCTGCGGATCGCCGGCGGACGGACCGGGGGACGTCTCGACGATGCCACGGGCCGCCAGGTCCTTGATCACTTCCCCGAAGGTCCGGAACCCATGGTCGGACTCGTTGAAGGTGGGGTCCTTGCGGAGCAGGGTGCGTTTGAGCACCGAGGCCGTCACCGTGCTGCCGGACGAGGACTCCAGGCTGGCCAACGTCTGGGCGACCAGCACTTCCAGGTCGGGGCCCGACGGCTCATCGGTACGGGCCGCCTCGGGCTCAACCGTACGACCGGACGTGGTCGGCTCCACGGTCGATTCCGGTGTGGCCGGTAGGTTCTCGCCCGACGTGCGTTGTCGCCGACCGGGTCGCTCTTCGGGCTCGATCTCGTCGGGGACCTCCACCCCCTCGAGGCGGTCATAGAACAAGAACTCGTCGCAGGCCGGTGGCAGCAGTCGGGAGGTCGAGTTCTCCACCCCGACACCGATCACCCGTTTGTTGAGCTCGCGCAGTTTGTGCACCAACGGGGAGAAGTCGCTGTCACCGGTGCACATCACGAAGGTGGAGATGTAGTCGCGCTCGAACGCCATCTCGATGGCGTCGACCACCATCTTGATGTCGGCTGCGTTCTTGCGGGAGGCTCCCATCCGCTGCGGCATCTCGATCAGCTCCACCTGGTGCCGGGTGAGGGACCGTCGATCCTCGTCGAAGTAGGACCAGTCCGCATATGCCCGACGAACCACGACCCGACCTCGGACTGCTAGGGCATCGGCGATCGGGCCGAAGTCGAAGGTCATCCCGCCGAGGTGTTCACGTGCCCCCAGAGCAAGATTCTCGTAGTCGAGAAAGACGGCAAGGCGTTCTTCGGAATCCATGGCAACACACTAGGGCGCCGCAGATCGGGGCCGGTCGTCGACCAGCGCGGCCAGGTATCGGCGGGTGATCAGGAGTTGGGTCTGCCGGGTGAGTGGGCCCCCCAGGCGCGCCAGCCGTCCCACCGGACGGGAGAAGGCGCGGATCCGTGCCCGGACGACACCGTCGGAGGCGAGGGTCACGGTGAAGCGTTCCTCACCACACTCGGGGTGGCCGGCCAGCGTGCCGTAGGTGAAGCTCGCGACACGCGGCTCATCCTCGACCGCGATCACTCGTACGGGGGCGGAGATGCCGAACGGTCCGAGGGACAGGCGCAGCGTGACGGTCTCACCGAGCTCCACCACCGCATCCGCCGGTACGTCCAGTCCCGCACCGCGATGCATGTCCCAACCGAACAAGCGCGCCCGCGCGCGGGCGAAGCCGTCGGCTCCGTGACCGATCGTCTGCGCCAGGTCGAGGTGCTGATAGCCCGCCGGGAGCTCCGGCGCGGCAGTTGCGCCGACCTCGGGGTAGGTGAGGTCGTCCGTCCCGTCCGGCGAATGCGGCTCACCGTGGTCCATGATCAACTTCCAGAGTTGCCGAGCGCCATCCACGCAGCGAACTGATCACTGCGATCTCCTCGGCCCGGCGGAGATCCTGCGGCCGGAGGGTGCGTTCATGGAGTGTGCCGTCATCGAGCCGGAGACCCCGTTCGACGCCTGGCAGGCATCCGTCGGTCAGGGGAGGGGTCCACCATTGGCCGTCGAGGCGGACCGCCAGGTTGGCCACGCTGGTCTCGGTGACGTGACCGCGGGCGTTGATCAACACGACGTCGTCAACGGTGGGGT
>JAKDKP010000124.1 GCA_030453285.1 Propionibacteriales bacterium | reverse complement strand
GACACCATCGTCGCCACCGTCAAGGACGCCATCCCCGGCGGCAACGTCAAGAAGGGTGAGGTCGTCAAGGCGGTCATCGTCCGGACGGTCAAGCAGCGTCGTCGCGCCGACGGTTCGTACATCAAGTTCGACGAGAACGCCGCAGTGATCCTCAAGACCGACGGTGAGCCGCGCGGTACGCGCATCTTCGGCCCGGTCGGTCGTGAGCTGCGCGAGAAGAAGTTCATGCGCATCGTTTCGCTCGCCCCGGAGGTGATCTGACCATGGTGAAGTCCAAGAAGTTCACCGCGCCCAAGAAGCCCGGCCAGAACAAGCTGCACGTCCTCAAGGGCGACAAGGTCCAGGTCATCGCCGGCAAGGACAAGGGCACCACGGGCGAGGTGATCGCCGTCTACCCGAACCAGGAGAAGGTGACCGTCCAGGGCGTCAATATCGTCAAGCGCCACCTGCGGGACAGCCAGAACCAGCCACAGGGCGGGCAGCGCACCGAGGGCGGGATCGTCTCCTCCGAGGCCCCCATCCACGCCTCCAACGTGCAGTTGCTGGTCAAGGACGGCGACGGCAACGAGGTGGTCTCGCGGGTGGCGTACGACCGCGTCGAGGTCACCAAGCAACGGGCCGACGGCTCGGAGTACAAGGGTTGGCGGTCCGTGCGGATCGCACGCAAGACCGGAGAGGAAGTCTGATGACTGCCACCACCACCGAACAGCGTGAGCTGCCGCGGCTGAAGCAGAAGTACCGCGAGACAATTGTCGGCCAACTGCAGGAGCAGTTCTCGTACGAGAATGTCATGCGGGTTCCCGGCCTGGTCAAGATCGTGGTCAACATGGGTGTCGGCGAGGCTGCTCGCGACTCGAAGCTGATTGACGGCGCGATCAAGGACCTGACCGCGATCACCGGCCAGAAGCCGCAGGTGACCAAGTCCCGCAAGTCCATCGCCCAGTTCAAGCTGCGTGAAGGTCAGCCGATCGGCTGCCACGTCACGCTGCGCGGTGACCGGATGTGGGAGTTCGCTGATCGCCTGCTCAGCCTTGCGCTGCCACGCATCCGTGACTTCCGCGGCCTGTCGCCCAAGCAGTTCGACGGCAACGGCAACTACACGTTCGGTCTCAACGAGCAGGTCATGTTCCACGAGATCGACCCCGACAAGATCGACCGCACCCGGGGCATGGACATCACCTTCGTGACCACCGCGACCAATGACGAGGAGGGCCGGGCGCTGTTGAAGAACCTGGGCTTCCCCTTCAAGACGAACTGAGGAAAGACAGATGGCCAAGACAGCTCTGAAGGTCAAGCAGGCGCGCAAGCCCAAGTTCGCCGTCCGTGGTTACACCCGCTGCCAGAAGTGCGGACGTCCCAAGGCGGTCTTCCGCAAGTTCGGCCTCTGCCGGGTCTGCCTCCGGGCGCTGGCACACCGGGGAGAACTCCCCGGCGTGACCAAGTCGTCCTGGTGAGCACCTCCGCACCACACGTCAACCAACCCACGGGCCCGGACCGGGTCCACCCATCAAACGCTGCAGGTCCGCCTCACCCGTCGGTGACGGAAACCACGCGAGAAAGAAGTCGGCACCAGCCATGACCATGACCGATCCGATCGCAGACATGCTGACCCGTCTGCGCAACGCCAACCAGGCGTTCCACGAGACCACGTCGATGCCCCACAGCAACATCAAGGTGGGTATCGCCGAGATCCTGACCAAGCAGGGCTACATCGCCTCGTACGAGGTGACCGAGCCCAGCGAGGGCCAGGTCGGCAAGAGCCTCCAGATCACCCTGAAGTACGGCCAGAACCGTGAGCGTTCCATCGCCGGACTGCGCCGCATCTCCAAGCCGGGTCTGCGCGTGTACGCCAAGTCGACCGCTCTGCCCAAGGTCCTCGGCGGCCTCGGCGTCGCGATCATCTCGACGTCCCAGGGTCTGTTGACCGACCGTGAAGCACATTTCAGCGGAGTGGGTGGGGAAGTCCTCGCCTACGTCTGGTGAGCGACGAGACGAGAGAGGGATAACAATGTCTCGCATTGGCAAGATGCCCATCACCGTGCCGAGCGGCGTCGAGGTCACCCTCGATGGCCAGCAGGTGCAGGTCAAGGGCCCCAAGGGAACGCTGTCGCACACCGTGGCGAACCCGATCACCATCGCCAAGAGTGACGATGGCGCGATCGAGGTCAGCCGCCCCAACGAGGAGACCGTCAGCAAGTCGCTGCACGGCCTCACCCGGACCCTGGTGTCCAACATGGTCATCGGTGTCACCGAGGGCTACGAGAAGAAGCTTGAGATCGTCGGCGTCGGTTACCGCGTGCTGTCCAAGGGACCGGCCCAACTGGAGTTCAACCTCGGCTACAGCCACTCGATCACCGTGAACGCGCCCGAGGGCATCACGTTCGCGGTCGAGGCGCCGACCAAGTTCACCGTCCAGGGCATCGACAAGCAGGCCGTCGGCGAGGTCGCGGCCAACATTCGCAAGCTGCGCAAGCCGGAGCCGTACAAGGGCAAGGGTGTCCGGTACGCCGGCGAGCAGGTCCGCCGCAAGGTCGGAAAGGCTGGTAAGTGACGATGGGTATCTCTCTGAAGCCCCGCAAGGGCACCGCCACCAAGGCGGCCTCCCGGGCCCGGCGCCAGCAGCGTGGCCGCAAGAAGGTCTTCGGCTCCACCACGCGTCCGCGCCTGGTGATCACCCGATCCTCGCGGCACATCCTGGCCCAGGTCATCGACGACACCGCCGGCAGCACGCTGGCTGCGGCGTCGACGATGGAAGCCGATCTGCGCGGGAACGACGGCGACAAGTCGGCCAAGGCCAAGGAGGTCGGCGCCAAGATCGCCGAGCGTGCCAAGGCTGCCGGTGTGTCCAGCGTGGTCTTCGACCGCGCCGGCAACAAATACCACGGACGGATCGCGGCGCTGGCTGACAGCGCTCGCGAGGCCGGCCTCGATTTCTGACGACGACGGAAGGAAAACAGCGATGAGTGGAACCCAGTCGCGCGGCCAGAGTGGCCGTGCAGGCGGTGGCGAGCGTCGCGGCCGTGACGACCGTCGTGGCCAGCAGCGCGAGGAGAAGAGCCAGTTCCTGGAGCGTGTGGTCTCGATCAACCGCGTGTCCAAGGTGGTGAAGGGTGGTCGACGCTTCAGCTTCACCGCCCTGGTGGTCGTTGGCGATGGCGACGGCACCGTCGGCATCGGCTACGGCAAGGCCAAGGAGGTCCCGGCGGCGATCGCCAAGGGTGTCGAGGAGGCGAAGAAGAGCTTCTTCCGCGTCCCGCGTGTCCTGGGGTCGATCCCGCACCCGGTCCAGGGCGAGAAGGCTGCCGGCGTGGTCCTGCTGCGTCCGGCCTCGCCGGGTACCGGTGTGATTGCCGGAGGTTCGGTTCGTGCGGTGCTCGAGTGCGCCGGCATCCACGACGTGCTGTCCAAGTCTCTCGGATCGGCCAATGCGATCAATGTGGTCCATGCCACGGTCGAGGCCCTGCAGAGCCTCGAGGAGCCCGAGGCCGTGGCCAAGCGCCGCGGTCTCCCGGTCCGCGACGTGGCTCCGGCCGCGCTGCTCAGGGCCCGCGAGGAGGTGTCGCACTGATGCCTCGTCTCAAGGTCAGCCAGGTCAAGTCCGGCATCGGCTGCAAGCAGAATCAGCGTGAAACCCTGCGCACGCTCGGCCTCAAGCGCATCGGCGACGTCGCCGCGCATGAGGATCGCCCCGAGGTGCGCGGCATGATCAACACGGTGTCCCATCTGGTCACCGTCGAGGAGGTCGACTGACATGGCAGGCGAAACTGTCAACGAGGCCGGAGAGGGCACGATCCTCAAGGTCCATGACCTGCGCCCGGCTCCCGGTGCCAAGACCGCCAAGACCCGCGTGGGTCGCGGCGAAGGCTCCAAGGGCAAGACCGCCGGTCGCGGTACGAAGGGCACCGGGGCGCGCAAGAACGTTCCCGGGTACTTCGAGGGCGGACAGATGCCGCTGTATCGGCGCGTGCCCAAGCTTCGCGGGTTCAAGAATCCGTTCCGTACCGAATACCAGGTGGTGAACCTCGACCGCATCGAGTCGCTGTTCCCCGACGGCGGCACCGTTGGTGTGGCCGAGCTGGTGGACAAGGGAGCGGTCCGGGAAGGCCACCTGGTCAAGGTTCTGGGCACCGGAGAGATCACCGTCAAGGTTGATGTCGCCGTGCACAAGATCTCGGCCTCGGCCAAGGACAAGATCGAGAAGGCCGGCGGATCGGTCAACGAGCTCTGACCCGTACGACTTCTGCGGCGTACGAATCCGATCCGTACGGCAGGTGAAGCGAGGGCGGTCCCCACCGGGGCCGCCCTCGCTTCGTTCTCGGCTTGGGGGAGCGCCCGGGGCACTGACGGCACGCTCGCGGCCAGATGTGGGATGTCGGCGGATCGTTGATAGGCTGCCGTGGTTCCCGGCAACGGGACCCTGACGTACGCCAACTCAGGTGGGTCCACGTACGATCTCCCACGATGTGATCGCCGACAATGGTCGGCGTGCTTGACCGATGTGCTTGAACCGATGTGATTGACCGATGTCCCGGCAGGGGCCAGACGAGAGGGCAGGCAGTGCTTGGCGCCTTTGCCAACGCGTTCCGGACGCCGGATCTGCGCAAGAAGATCTTGTTCACCCTCGGGATCCTTGTGTTGTTCCGATTGGGCTCGGTCATCCCCACCCCGAACGTCAACGTCAAGCAGCTCGACATCTGTCGTACCCAGGCCCTCGATCCGAGCAATGCCGGTGCCGGCCTGTACTCCTTGATCAACCTGTTCTCCGGCGGCGCCCTGCTCCAGTTGGCGATCTTCGCGCTCGGCATCATGCCGTACATCACCGCCAGCATCATCCTGCAGCTCCTCACCGTGGTGATTCCGCGCCTCGAGGCCCTCAAGAAGGAGGGTGCGGCCGGGCAGACCAAGATCACCCAGTACACCCGCTATCTGACTTTGGTCCTGGCGCTGCTGAACGCCACCGCGTTCGTCACCATGGCGGTCAACGATGTGCTGCTTCCGGGCTGCACCGGCCTGGTCTACGACGAAGGCATCTTCGCGATCGGGGTGATGGTGCTGACCATGACCGCTGGTACGACGATCGTCATGTGGATGGGCGAGTTGATCACCGAACGCGGTGTCGGCAACGGCATGTCGGTGATGATCTTCATCCAGATCGCCGCCACCTTCCCGGCCAGCCTGTGGGGCATCAAGAACCGCTTCCCCGGCTCGCAGGGCTGGCTCCTGTTTGCCGGCGTGATCGCGATCGGCCTGGTCGTGATGCTCGCGGTCATCTTCATTGAGCAGGCTCAGCGCCGTATCCCGGTGCAGTACGCCAAGCGCATGGTCGGCACCCGGGTCATGGGTGGCTCCACCACGTACATCCCGATGAAGATCAACCAGTCCGGCGTCATCCCGGTCATCTTCGCCTCCTCGCTGATGTACCTACCAGTCCTGTACTCGCAGTTCCAGCCCGACAGCGAAGCCTCCAAGTGGATCCAGCAGAACTTCGTCACCGGTGCCCACCCGGTCTACATGGCGGTGCTGTTCCTGCTGATCGTGTTCTTCTGCTACTTCTACGTGGCGATCACCTTCAATCCTGAAGAGGTCGCCGACAACATGAAGAAGTACGGCGGCTTCATTCCCGGTGTCCGGGCCGGCAAGCCGACCGAGACGTATCTGGCCAAGGTGCTGTCGCGGCTGACCCTGCCCGGCTCGTTGTACCTGGCGCTGATCTCGTTGATCCCGTCGATCGCGTTCATCCTGGTCGGGGCGAATCAGAACTTCCCGTTCGGGGGCACCTCCATCCTGATCGTCGTCAGTGTTGGTCTGGACACCGTCAAGCAGATCGAGAGCCAGTTGCAACAGCGCAACTACGAAGGCTTCCTGAAGTGAAGGACGTATGTTGATGCGTTTGTTGATCATGGGGCCCCCCGGAGCAGGCAAGGGCACTCAGGCGAAGGTCATCTCGGAGAAGTTCGGCATCCCGGCCATCTCCACCGGCGACATCTTCCGCGAGAACGTCAAGGCGGGCACCCCGCTAGGCCTGGAGGCCAAGCGTGTGATGGATGCTGGCGGTTACGTCGGCGACGACATCACCAACCCGATCGTCGCCGATCGGCTGGCCGAGCCGGATGCCGCCGATGGTTTCCTGCTCGACGGCTACCCGCGGACCACCCCGCAGGTGGATGCCCTGGACGCCATGTTGGGCGAGGTCAAGCTCAATGCGGTCATCTCCTTGGTGGCCGACACCGAGGCCGTCGTGGGCAGGTTGCGCAAGCGGGCGGTGGAACAGGGTCGCAGCGACGACACCGAGGAGGCCTTCCGCATCCGCCAGGAGGTGTATCGCGCCGAGACCAGCCCACTGTTGGAGGTGTACCGTCAGCGCGGCCTGCTGGTCGAGGTGGACGGACTGGGTGAGATCAACGAGGTCTCCGATCGGATCTTCACCGGCCTGGAAGGACGGAGCTGATCATGTTCGGTGCCCGTGGTGTGGAGATCAAGAAGCCCGAGCAGATCGTGGCGATGCGCCGGGCAGGACTCGTCGTCCAGCGTGCCCTGGCTGCCGTGGCCGACGAAGCCCGAGCCGGCATCACCACCGGTGAGCTCGACGCGGTGGCCAACGACGTGATCCGTTCCGCCGGAGCCATCCCGTCCTTCCTGAACTAC
>JAKDKP010000123.1 GCA_030453285.1 Propionibacteriales bacterium | reverse complement strand
TTGGTGTCACCGAACCCTACTCGTGCGGCATCGGCGGCGGCGGCTTCTTCGTCTTCCACAACGCCCGGACCGGCCGGGTGTCGACGATCAACGGACGCGAAACCGCACCGGCCTCGTACGACGAGAAGGTCTTCACCGATGGTGCTGGCAACGCCCTGGACTTCGACGCCGTCGTCACCTCCGGCGCCTCGGTCGGCGTGCCGGGAACGCCTCTCACCTGGGCGGTGGCGGCGAAGAGGTTCGGCACCCGGCAGCTCAGCGAGCTGCTCGAGCCGGCCGAGGAACTGGCGCGGCGCGGCTTCACCGTCGATGACAACTTCCGCAAGCAGACCGCCGACAACGCCGAACGGCTGGCGACATTCCCCGCCTCGGCCGAGCTCTTCCTGACCAACGGCCAGGCACCCGAGGTCGGCGACACCTTCCGCAACCCCGATCTGGCCGACACCTATCGTCAGCTCCGTCTGCACAGCCACGGCGTGGATGAGTTCTACCACGGCCGGATCGCCCGCGCGATCGTCGACGAGGCGCGCAACCCCACCACCGCCCCGGGTGTCTCGGTGCTGAAGAGCACGATGACCTTCGACGACATCCGCCGCTACACCGCACCGGTGCAGGCAGCCACGCGCAGCCGGTACCGCGGTTTCGACGTGTACGGGATGGCCGTGCCGAGTTCGGGCGGGATCGCCGTTGGTGAGATCCTCAACCTGCTCGAGGCGTACGAGGAACGCACCGGGGTGCCGATCGCCAAGCTGTCCGAGGTGGACTGGCTGCACCGCTTCTCCGAGGCCTGCGCCACCGCGTTCGCCGACCGCAACCGCTGGGTCGGCGACGTTCCGAAGGTGCCGGTCCGGGAACTCCTCGACCAGCGGTTTGCCCGGGAGCGCGCCGAGCTGTTCGACCCCGATCGGGCCCAACCACGACCGATACCGTTCGGCAGCCCCGACGGCGACTACGAGGACGACCCCCGGCCCGGCAAGGGACAACGCGAACCGTACGAAGGCCCGTCGACAACGCATCTGAATGTGGTGGACCGCTGGGGCAACGCGGTGTCGTACACGCTCACCATCGAACAGACCGGCGGGTCGGCGATCACCGTTCCCGGGTACGGGTTCCTGCTCAACAACGAGCTGACCGACTTCAACTTCGTACCACTCACCAAGGGCGTGCCGGACCCGAACCTGCCCGGCCCTCAGAAGCGTCCGCGGTCGTCAATGAGCCCGACCATCCTGCAGGACGGTCGCCGTCCGGTGCTTGTCTGCGGCACGCCCGGTGGTGCCACCATCATCACCTCGGTGGCGCAGATCATCGTCGGCCACATCGAGCGCGATCTGCCGTTGGTGGCGGCGATCGCCGCTCCCCGACTGAGTTCGCGCAACGGCAAGGAATCCGGCGATCTGGGGTTGGTCGGCTCCGCCACCGGGCAGGGGCTCGCCGATCTGGGCCACAAGCTGACCAGCACCCGATGGACCGGCAACGCGTCCGGGATCGCGATCGGCAGGCGCGGCACGCTGTCGGCAGCCGCGGAGACCGAGCGCGGGTTCGGCGGGTCGGCACGGGTGGTGAAGCCGAAGCGCTGAGGTCACGCCGATCTCGTGAAAGAGGGGCTCTGAGCGACAGCGGAGGCGCTGAGCGCCGCGAGTGTCGCTCAGCGCTCCCTTTCGACGAACCGGGTCCGCGCGGTTAGTCTCCCGACATGCCTCCTGACGCACTGCCGGACCTGATCGACGCGAGCTGGCGCAACGCGCTGGAACCGTTGAGCGGGACTGTCGCGGAGTTGGGTGCCTTCCTGCGCGCCGAGAATGCGGCCGGTCGGGGCTACCTCCCTGCGGGAGCCAACGTGTTGCGCGCGTTCACCCTGCCGCTGCCGAAGGTGCGGGTGCTGATCGTCGGCCAGGACCCGTATCCGACGCCGGGCCATCCGGTCGGGTTGTCCTTCTCGGTGGCCCCCGATGTGCGGCCAGTCCCGCGAAGCCTGGCCAACATCTATCGCGAACTGCAGGCTGATCTTGGTGTGCCGATCGCCGAGCACGGCGACCTGACCGCGTGGTTCGAGCAGGGGGTGCTGTTGCTCAACCGGGTGCTCACCGTGCAGCCCGGGCGGTCGGGATCCCACCGTGGCAAGGGATGGGAGCAACTGACCCAGGCAGCCATCGAAGCGTTGGTCGTACGCGGCGGCCCGCTGGTCGCGCTGCTCTGGGGTCGCGACGCGCAGACCCTGATCCCGATGCTCGGCCAGGTGCCACACATCGCCTCGACCCATCCTTCGCCAATGTCGGCCGATCGTGGCTTCTTCGGATCCCGCCCGTTCAGCCGGGTCAACGAATTGCTCGCCGAGCAGGGCGCCGCACCGATCGACTGGCGCCTTCCGGCACCCGAGTGAGAAACCACAGCCCTTACTTCGCCCGGTTCGACGACCGGTTCGACGACCGGTTCGGCGGCGCGGCTGGCGAAGGGAACCCCCACTGGATCCGTTGGCGACCGGGAGCACAATGGAGGCATGTTCTTCACCCGACCCCAACCCAGCATGGTCTCGGCCGCCGATTCGCTGCCCGGTCGTGAGACCCCCGTCCTGCAGCACCCCACCTTCCACGAGGTGTTCGGCACCCGGCTGGACCAGCCACCGGCCGGTTCCGAGGTGGCGTACGTGGCGATGGGGTGCTTCTGGGGTGCGGAGAAGTTGTTCTGGCAGACCGGCGGGGTGACGCTCACCGCGGCCGGCTACCTCGGCGGCTTCACCCCGAACCCGACGTACGAGGAAACCTGCTCGGGGCGCACCGGTCACGCCGAGGCGGTACGGGTGCACTTCGACCCGACCAAGATCACCTACCGCGAGCTGCTGACGATCTTCTGGGAGAACCATGACCCGACCCAGGGCCTCGCGCAGGGCAATGACGTCGGCTCCCAGTACCGTTCCGGCATCTGGACCGTTGGTGCCGAGCAGGCGCAGATCGCCAAGGAGTCGTACGAGGACGCGTCCCGCCGGTTCGCCGACGCCGGTTTCGGCGAGCTCACCACCAGCGTGGGCGCAGCGCCGGAGTGGTACTACGCCGAGGACTACCACCAGCAGTACCTGGACAAGAATCCGAACGGCTACTGCCCGGTGCACGCCACCGGCGTCACCTGCGGCTGACGTCTGGCCGCAGCAGCAGGTCGACTGCCACCAGCGCCGCGCAGACGACCCCGGTGATCAACTCCGGGTACGGCGTGAGGTTGGACGCCAGGGTGGCCACGGTGGCCAGCGCGAACGGTAGCCAGGTCCGTACGGTGTCGTCGTGCTGGCGCACCAACAGCAACCAGATCGCCACGAGCAGGATCGCCACCGGCACCGTCACCAGCAACCCGGAGGCCGTCCCGATGTTCTCGCCCTCGCCGGTCCAGTAGCCGACCCGTGCCGCCAGCCCGGCTCCGATCGCGGCACCGGCGGCAAAGATGAAGTAGTGGCCGAAGCCCCACACGTACTCTCCGGCCGGTTCGCCGTGCGCACATTCCAGCGCTTCCCCACCTGATCGGCCGAAGTACAGCCACCACAGCGAGAACACGATCAGCACGCCACCGGCGACCACCAACCCGATCGCGGGCACCAGACGATCGCCCGACAACCCCTGCTGGATGGCGACCGTGGTGGACAGAATGGTCTCACCGAGCACGATCACGAAGAGCAGGCTGTAGCGCTCGGCCACGTGATGGGCGTGCCAGGTGGTGGGCTGGTGCCGTTCGGCCAGGATCGGCACGGAGAACTCGGCGATGATCAGGATCAGGAACGCCCACAGTGCGGCCTCGCGCGGGACGAAGAGTGAGCCCACCCAGGCCACCTGGACCAGGGCGATGCCCAGCGCATAACGCAGGGTGGTGGCGCGATGGGTGGGGTCGTCGTGGGCTGCCCGGAGCCACTGGGCCAGCAGCCCGACCCGCATGATCACGTACCCGATCACCACCAGGGTGAGGTCGCCGGCAAACACGTCCTCCACGCCGGCAGCGAGCACCAGGGATCCGAGGATCTGCAGGATGGTCAACAGCCGGTGGATGACGTCGTCGTTGTCGTACGCCGAGGAGAACCAGGTGAAGTTCAGCCAGGCCCACCAGATCGCGAAGAACACCATCCCGAACGGCAGGAGAGCCGAGGCCAGATGTCCTTCGGTGGTGGCGTGGTGCAACTGGGTAGCGGCCTGGGCGATCGCCACCACATAACAGAGATCGGTGAGCAGCTCCAGAGGGGTGGCGGCCCGCCCCTGCTCCTGCGGATCGCGGGCCCGCAGCCGACGTACGTAGGTGATCACCGGCACAGACTAAGCGCGTCCCCCCGTTCGGGCCTCATCACCGACGAGAGTCAGGTAAGCGAACCCGAGGAGATCGCGGTGTCCCCGCAACCAGATGCTGCGTTGGGAGTCGAGGGCGGAGCGCACTTCGTCGGCCTGCGGATGACCAGGATGTGCGGCCAGCCACAGTTCCCGTTCGGCCATGTGGCCGGACTCGTACTCCTCCCATTCGGTACGGGTGACTGTCTCGGTCCGCACCGGCCGGAACCCGGCGGCCACCGCCAGGTCGACCAAGCCGGCCAGATCGGTGCAATCCTCGGCGGTCGTGCCCTCCCACAGGTGGGCGAGCTCGGCGTCGGTCGGTGGATGCTCCCAGAACTCGGCGCCGAAGATCAGCCGACCACCGGGGTTCACCAGCTCACGCAGTGCGCCCAACGCCTGGGCCGGCGTCCGGTACGCCTGGAAGGCGCCGATGTTGATCACCAGATCGGCAGCATCTCGGTACGGTTCGGCCTCGCCAGTGACGAAGGTGACCCGATCAGCCACCCCGGACCGCTCCGCCAGCGTGCGACCTCGTTCGAGGTCGGGACCGTGCACATCGATCCCGACGCCGGTGGCACCCGGCGCAGCAGCCAGCACGTCGACCAGCAGGCGACCCCATCCGCAACCAAGATCAACAACGGTGCGCGGGTGGTGGGTGACCGCGGTGGTGATCAGCGATCGGGCCCGCGCCTCGGACAACGGCGAGTTGTACGTCAGGAGTCCACCCTGCCCCTCGGGCGGTGGCGCCAGTGGGTCGGCCCCCGAGTGTTGATCGGACTGGGATGCGGTGTGCTCGGTGCCGTCGTCCATGATCGACGACGCTAGGGCACGCGGGTCGGCCCCACCAACCGGATTTCCGGTCGGTGCCGAGATGGCCTGTTAGGGTCCACACCGTGACCGGAGCCCTGCATCATGTGGAGCTGTGGACGCACGACCTGTCCGAGGTTGGACCGGGATGGGACTGGTTGTTCGACGCTCTGGGGTGGGTCAAGGCCGACGACGGCTGGGCTTCCGGGCGGATCTGGACCCATCGTGACGGTACGTACCTCGTGCTGGAGCAGTCCCGAGACGTCCGGGGCAATCATCACGACAGACGGGATCCGGGGTTGAACCATCTCGCACTCAGTCTCGACGCACCCCAGCACTTGGATCGGCTCCGCGCCGAGGCCGGCGCCCACGGCTGGTCCGAGCTGTTCGGTGCCGACTATCCGCACGCCGGCGGCCCGGATCACACCGCACTCTTCCTGGAGAACGGTCAAGGCTTCGAAGTGGAGATCGTGTGCCCGCATTGAACGTGGACCGTCAGCGATCACCGAAAGGTGGGCTCCGACCACTCGGTGTCACGGCCCCACGCCTCGGCCAGGTCCATCAGGAGATGCCAGGCCGGATACTTCAGCTCGCCGTACTCCTGCAGGTTGTTGGTGTGCCGGGCTGCGGTGATCTTCAGTTCCGACCACCAGGCCGTCCGGGACGGGTTGGCGCGCAGATGGTCGCGGAAGAGCAGTGCGGTCCGTACCGGTGCACTGCCGGCAACCCGGACGTGCAGGTTGACAGCGCGTTGACCAGCGGCGGGCGCGAAGACCATCTTGGGCCACGATCGACCACCTCCGTCCTCGGAGGTGTTCCATGGTTCGCGCCGCCTCCGGTATCCGACTGCCGCCAGGCTCTCCCCCACGTCGGTGGCAGCCAGATCCTCCACCACGATCATCATGTCGAGGCAGTTCTTGGCTGCTAGGCCCTCGATGGATGTGGATCCGATGTGCTCGCCAGCGAGCCCGCCAGGGGCAACAGCGCGCAGTTCGGCGGCCAATGCGGAGGCATCGGCGGCCCAGCGCGGATTGTACGGATGGACCGTGACACGCTCGTCGGGGAGTTCGTCGGCGAATGGCATCACCCCAGCCTAGCCGCGCACGGTTTCGCGACGCCGGTCAGTCGATGACCCCGAACTCGTAGCCCTTCTCCTGGAGGTTGTCGATGATCATCGGCAGCGCACCGATGGTGAGTTGATTGTTCTTGTAGTCGTGCAGAAGGATCACCGCGACATTCGGATTCTCCCGCGAGTCCAGCGTCGCGTTGACGTACTCCGCGGCCGCCGTCGAGGTGGCCGGCGCATTCGCTTCACCATCTCCGTTCATGGCGTTCCAGTCGATCCACGACACGCCCTTCTTCTCCAGCGCCTGATCCGCAGGCCTCATTCCACGCCACGACATGTGTCCACCGGGATAGCGAAAGGAGTTCGTGGAGAACGTGCTCCCGACCGCCTTGCGTACGGCGCGAACGGTCTTGTCATAGTCACTGGCGACTCGCTCGGCATCGGCCCTTCCGCCGGGATAGAGGTAGGAGTAGTTGTGGGTGTAGCTGTGCACGGCAATCGAGTGGCCCTCGGCGATCGCCCGTCGTGGCAGGGATTTGGACCCACCCCGCACCGCGTCGTTCTTCCCAATGTAGAAGAAGGTTGCGGGAACCCCCTTCCGCTTG
>JAKDKP010000122.1 GCA_030453285.1 Propionibacteriales bacterium | reverse complement strand
ATGAACCACCACGGGGCTCCGACGTAGACCGCCGGATAGAAGCCGGCCAGCGGGGCGATCTCACGGCTGAACGCGGTCTCATCGACGGTGAACAGCACCAGATGCAGATTCGGATTCGTGCCGAAGTCCTGCAGCACGGGAGCCAGTGGACGGGTGAACGAAGCCACATCGGGCAGATCGGCACCGACGTCGGCGCCGAACCGTTCGAAGGTCGCCCGGTGGTGGTTGCGGATCACGCCGGGGTGCAGTTGCATCACCAGGCCGTCCTCGCAGGACCACTCGGCAAAGCGGTAGAGCAGGTTGTGTCGGTACGCGGTCGCCTCGGCCACGGTGGCCGCGCCCCGCAGGCCGCGCGCATGGATCCGTTCGGCCTCGGCCTCGTCCAGCGGGGTGCTGTCGGCGTCGGCGACACCGGTATCGGTGGCCGTACAACCGTGGTCGACGAAGTGCTGTCGACTCGCGCGCAGCGCCGCCACCAGCCCGGCGTACGTGCCGCAGTCGATGCCCGTCCGTTCGGCCAGGGCGTTCAGCGCCAACGGCCAGGCCGCCTGGTCCGGTGTCATGAAGCGGTCAGCCCGCCACGTTGGCAGGACTCGACCGGTGAAGGTGTCGTCCTCGGCAAGCGCCCGGTGGGCTGCCAGGTCATCGGCGGGATCGTCGGTGGTGGCGAGCACCTCGATGCCGAAACGATTGAAGAGTGCACGTGGCCGAAAGGCCGGGTCGACCAGGGTGGCGGTGATCGAGTCGTGGATGGCGTCGGCATTGGCCGGGGTGAGCGGTTCGGTGATGCCGAACAGGTCACTGAGTTGGTTCTCCATCCAGTAGCGCACCGGGGTGCCGAGGAAGCGGTGCCAGTGCTCGGCCAGGCGCCGCCAGATCGTCTCCGACGGGACGGTGCTGGGGTCGCCGTCAACTTGACGACCCAACTCATCCAGGGGAACTCCAGCCGAATGCAGGACCCTGGTGACGTAGTGGTCGGGGGTGATCAACAACTCCGAGGGGCTGCCGAACGGTGCATCGTCCAGCAGCAGGCCAGGTGTGACGTGCCCGTGGGGGGAGAGGATCGTTGCGTTGGCGACCTCGGCATACAGACGCCGGGCGATCTCGCGTGTGGCGGGATCGGCGGGCAGGAGACGATCGGGATGCACGATGCTCATGAATGCCTCAGCAATCTTCGAGGTGCGGACGGAGTTAGCTGTCGCTGGTCACCCTATGGCCTGGCTTGGCCGAACCGGTCGGGGAGGGGCTCGCGGAAAGCGTCATCCCACTGGCAGGGATGCGCGGTCCTCCTGGCCTCGGCCATCGGGATTGTTCGGTAGTCTCGGTGCCGTGAGCGCATCGCAGCAGTCAGCAACCCAGCAGACCGTGTCTGCACCGCAGCATCCACCGACCAAGCCGACCTGGACCCTTTCTGGGTTCGGTGACGAGATCGACCCCGACCCAGTCGTCCAGTTGGCGGTCCTGTCATCGTTGGGTGCTTCATACGTCGAAGTGCGCAGTGCCTGGGGTACCAACATCGTCGACCTCGACGAGCGACAGCTCGACACCTTGGCCCAGACGATCACCGATCGCGGATTCGGAGTCTCGGCGATCGCATCCCCGATCGGCAAGGTGGACGTGTCCGCACCGATCTCGGCGGAACTGGCCCGACTGGATATGGCCATCGCGGCGGCCGACATGCTCGGCACCCGTCACATCCGCGTCTTCTCCTTCTATCGGGCCGAAGGCCGCACGGCAGCCGACATCCGCGACGACGTGCTGTCACACATGAAGGCGTTGGCCGAACGGGCAGGCGCGGCGGGCAAGGTGCTGGTGCACGAGAACGAGAAGGACATCTACGGAGACACCCCCGACCGTTGCCTCGACATCGTTGATCATGTCGGGCTGCCGTCGCTGCGGCTGGCCTGGGACAATGCCAACTTCGTGCAGGTGGGGGTGAAGCCCTTCACCGACGGCTTCGCCATGCTGGCCCCTCACCTGGAATACCTGCAGGTCAAGGACGCGCTGTTCGCTGACGCGTCGGTGGTGCCGGCCGGGGAGGGCGATGGTGAGCTGCCCGAGACCGTGCAAGCCCTTGTGGACCTGGGGTACGACGGCTTTGCCTCCCTGGAACCGCATCTGTCCGACTACACCCACCTCGGCGGATTCTCCGGTCCGGCCGCGTTCGGGCGAGCCGCCCGCGCCTTCCGTACGCTCACCGATCGCGCTGGGGTGGTGTTGGCATGATCAACGTCGCCATTCTTGGCTGCGGCGTGATCGGCGCCCAACATGCCGGATTGCTCGGTGCCCATCCGGCCTACCGCGTGGCCGCCGTCATCGACCCCAAGCAGGAGGCCACCGAGAAGGCCGCCGCTGCGGCGATGGAGCAGGCCGCCGCAGCAGGTCACGACCAGCCGGTGCCTGCTGCGTACCGGACCCTCACCGAGGCGCTGGCCGGTGGCGGGATCGATCTGGTGTCGATCTGTACGCCCTCGGGCGACCACGCCGACCAGGCCGAGGAGTGCATCCTCGCTGGCGTGCACACCGTGATCGAGAAGCCGCTCGATGTGACCGTGCCGCGTGGGCGTGCCCTGTTGGCGGTCGAACGTGATCATGCCGCCCCCGGTCAGGTGATCAGCGTGATCAGCCAGCACCGATTCGATCCGGCGCACCAGGTCACCAAGGCCGCCATCGACGAGGGCCGCCTTGGCGCGGTGACCTCGGCGGTGGCATCGATGGCGTGGTACCGGACCCAGGAGTACTACGACGGTGGAGAATGGCGTGGCACCTGGCAGCTGGACGGCGGCGGAGCGGTGATGAACCAGGCCGTGCACACCGTCGACCTGCTGCGATGGTACCTCGGCACGCCCGTGCAGATCTCCGCCCAGGCCGGCCTGTTGGCCCACGAGCGGATCGAGGTGGAGGACGTGCTGGTCGCGACGATCTCGTTCGAGACCCGCGCCCTGGCCGTGCTGCATGCAAGCACGGCAGCCTTTCCCGGGTTGACCACCCGCATCCAGGTGCACGGTACGGCCGGTTCGGCCATCGTCGACCGTGATCAACTCGACTACTTCTACTCCACGGTCGACGCCGCCGCGTCGGGGACCAAGCCGTCGGGCAGCTCCTCCACGACCGAGGTGACCGCGGCCGAGAACCGGGCCGAAGAACTCGTTCCGGCCGAGCACCTGCGGGCCAACCCACCAGAGACCGGCGCGTTCGCCAAGGCGCACGGCCGTCAGTACGACGACATCGCCGCCGCGATCCAGCAGGGTCGATCACCCGGCGTCACGTTGAAAGAGGCACAACTGTCGCTGGCGCTGGTCCGGGCGCTGTACACCTCGGCCAGCCTTGGTCGTCCGGTGCTGTTCGCCGATGTCCTCGACGGTGCGTACGACGACACCATCACCAGGTTCACGTCCCACCCACGGGAAGTTGATCAATGAAGTTCGCGATGTTCACCGCCGCCACACCGGACTGGACGCCAGCCGAGGTGGTCTCCCACTTGGCCGAGCAGGGCTGGGACGGCGTCGAGTGGCGGGTGATCGATCAGCAGCCGGCCGAGCAGTCGGGATTCTGGTCCGGCAACCGGGCCACCTGGCCGCTGACCGGTCTTGAGGACAACCTCGACGCCATGCGAGAGCTGGTGGCCGAGGCCGGTCTGGAGATCTCGGCGATCGGCGGATATGCCACCTGTCACGAGCACGAGGACGTCGAGCGCTTGATCAAGGCCACCGCCGCGCTCGACGCGAAGAAGGTGCGGGTGCGGTTGCCCGCGGTCGCCGAGGGGGAGACCTATCCCGAGGTGTTCGAGCGTGCCAAGAAGGACTATCGGTGGGTGGCCGAAGTCGCTGCCGATCATGGTGTGAAGGCGTTGATCGAGCTGCATCACCGGACGATCGGTGCCTCGGCCTCATCGGTGCTGCGTCTGATCGACGGCCTCGATCCCGATCATGTCGGTGTCATCCACGACATGGGCAATCTCGTGTACGAAGGCCACGAACGCACGCTGTGGGCAGCGCAAATGCTCGGGCCGTACCTGGCGCACGTGCATGTCAAGAACGCCGCCTGGCAGGAAAGTGGCACCCAGCCCGACGGAACGATCGACCACACCGCGGCCATGGTGTCGCTGCGCACCGGTCAGGTCGACCTGCGTACCTACCTGGCCGAGATCACCGCGACCGGCTACGACGGCTGGATCACCTGTGAGGACTTCTCCACCGATCTGCCGCTGGCCGAACGCTGCGCCGACAACCTCGCGCACATCAAGGAGTGCCTGCCGGGGGCACGCCCATGATCGAGCGGGCACCGATTCGTGCGGCTCATCTCGGCCTGGGCGCCTTCTTCCGAGCCCATCAGGCGTGGTACACCCAGCTGGCCAACCAGCTCGACGGCGCCGAACCCTGGGGCATCTGGGCCCTGACCGGCCGCACCCCGACAGCCGCCGAGGTGTTGTCCGCCCAGGACTGCCGGTACACGTTGCTGGAACGCGGCCCCGAACACGACCTGCCCGCCGAGATCACCAGCGTGGTGCGGGCCTCCGACGGCACCGATCCGGAGAGGTACCGGACCGCCCTCGGCGACGAGAACGTTGCGCTGGTCACCACCACGATCACCGAGAAGGGCTATCTGGTCGGTGACGACGAGCACGAGGCCGTACGGGCCGGGCGACCGACCTCGGCCCTGGGGCGATTGGTGGACGGCTTGCGGGTGCGTCACCGGACCAATCAACAGTCGTTGGCCGTCGTACCGTGCGACAACCTGACCGCCAACGGCGAGCTGTCGCGTCGGTCCGTTCTTGATCTTGCCGAACGAGTTGATCAAGGACTGGCCGAGTGGATCGACGACAAGATCAGCTTCGCCTCGACGATGGTCGATCGGATCACACCCGCGACGACCGCCGAGGACATCGCCGATGTGGCCGCCCTCGTCGGCTGGGCGGACCGGGCGCCGGTGATCACCGAGCCGTTCAGCGAATGGGTGATTGCCGGAGACTTCCCGTTGGGCAGGCCCGCCTGGGACAGAGCCGGGGCACGGATCGTCGACGACGTCGAGCCGTACGAGCAACGCAAGCTGTGGCTGCTGAACGGTGGACATTCGATGCTGGCCTATCTCGGCCTGGCGCGGGGGCACCAGACGATCGCCGAGGCGATGGAGGACCAGGTCTGTCTGGAGACACTGCGGCAGGTGTGGACCGACGCGGCGCCGGTGCTGCCCTTCTCGTCCGACGAGATCGACGAAGCGACCGATGCGCTGGTCGACCGGTTCACCAATGCACGCATCCAGCACCGGTTGGCGCAGATCGCGGGTGATGGCTCGCAGAAGTTGCCGGTCCGCTTCGTGGCCGTCCAGCAGGCTCGCCGCGCGAAAGGACTCGGCATCGGGGCGGCCTTCCCGACGGTGGTGGCGGCGTGGGTCACGCATCTGGGAACGGGAGAGGTCAATGATTCCCAGGCCGAGCAGCTGCGGCGTGAACTCGACGAGGCGCCCGACTCGCGGAAGCGAGCGCGTGCCACGCTGGCGTTCCTGGACGAGGAGCTCGCCGGCGACGACGACCTTGTTGCCGAGGTGGCCGCCGGCCTCTGAGCGGTGTTCGCTGGGCGCGCTGGTCGGACGCCGCGCGAGGGTGTGGAGTGCCTCGCTCAGGTCTCGTCGGTGGCGCCGAGGATCTTCCCGTTCTCGGTGTAGGCAAAGGCGCCTGGTTGAAGCGAACTGGCGATCGTCAGTCGTCGATGGGACAGCGGCGTGACCAACTCGCCGGCCTCGGCGAGGGTGACCAGGCGCACCTCGGCGATCTCGTGTCCGTCCAGCACGTAGCAGTCGAGATCGGCCGGCTCGACGAGGCCGCCGTCGAAGATCAACTCGCAGGCGTCCTCCCAGCCCAGGTATGGCGGCATCCAGTCCATGATCAACAGCCGGCCGACCTCGAGGTCGAGTCCGAGTTCCTCGCTGACCTCGCGCAGCGCGCCATCCCGCGGGGTTTCACCGGGTTCGACGATGCCGCCGGGCAATTCCCAGTCAGGCTTGAACGTGGTGCGACACAACACGATCCGTTCATCGGGATCGCGCATCAGTACGTGCGAGATCAGACGCTTGCGTGGCATGGCCGAATTCATCGCCCCCGACATGGCCGCCGGCCCCCGGGTGACGTCGTCGGCCAGGCGGGCGTACAGCACCACGTCCTCGTAGGCGCCGTCGGTGCTCTGCCAGGCTGCCCGGCGGACACCTTCCTGACGGAAGCCGGCCCGCAGTGCCGCCCGTCGGGCGAGTTGATCACCGGCGGGCAGGGAGAACTCCAGGCGGCGCAGCTCGTGACCGATCAGCGCCTCATCACCGGCCACACTCAGCGCACGGGTCAGCCCGTCCAGCGTGGTGGCGGTGGACCACTCCAGGACGCCGACCCCGTGTGCGCCGACCTTGACATTGATCTCGATCTCGCGGTTCATCGGCGCTCCGGACGAGCGAGCGGAGCCGTGGGGGAGGCTTCGACAGGCTCAGCCAACGCGATGGTGGGCTCAGCCAACGTGGTGCTGGGTTCGGCCGATGTGGTGGTGGGCTCAGCCGATGTGGTGGTGGGTTCGGGAGGGACGTACCGGAAGAAGACCGCCGCCAGCGGTCCGACGGTGACCTCGGCACTGTGTTCGAACCCATGGCTCGGGACGGGCACGGTGACCACCTGCCCGAGATTCCCGTACTCACCGGTCCCGTCGTAGGACTCCGCGTCGGTGTTCAGGATCTCGGTCCAGACGCCCTCGCCCGGCAGCCCGATCCGATGATCAGGATGGGGATCGGAGGAGAAGTTGATCACGCATGCGATCATCTGACCGGCACCGTCGAAGCGGAGGTA
>JAKDKP010000769.1 GCA_030453285.1 Propionibacteriales bacterium | reverse complement strand
CTCGATCCGCAAGGCCGGTACGGTCGGTCGCGCCGGTCTGCTGGCGTTGATCTATTTCATGGTGATGTCGACCTTCGCCCTGGTGATCGGCTTGGTGGTGGGCAACTTCATCAAGCCCGGTGAGGGCATCACCATCACCCCCGGCGGCGGCGACAAGTACGCCGAAGACGCCGGCGAGGCCGCCACCGGCCTGTTCGGGTTCATCGGCAGCATCATCCCCGACACCTTGTTCTCGGCGCTCACCCAAGGTTCGGTGCTGCCGGCCCTGCTGGTCGCCCTCCTCGCCGGCTTTGCCGTACAGAAGCTCGAGCCGGCCCAGGCGGCGAAAGCCCTCGACGCGATCACCATCTTGCAGAAGGTCGTCTTCCGGGTGTTGACGATGATCCTGTGGCTCGCCCCGATCGGTGCCTTCGGTGCGATGGCAGCCGTGGTCGGCGAGTCCGGCGCCTCGGCGGTCGGCGAGCTGCTCAAGCTGATGCTCGGCTTCTATCTGACCTGCATCGTCTTCATCTTCGGCATCCTCGGCCTGGTGCTGAAGTTGATCACCGGCGTCAACATCTTCCGCCTGCTGAAGTACCTCGCCCGCGAGTTCCTGCTGATCGTGGCCACCTCGTCCTCGGAGTCGGCACTGCCCAACTTGATGGCGAAGATGTCGCATGCCGGTGTGGACCGTTCCACCGTCGGCATCGTCGTGCCGACCGGCTACTCGTTCAACCTGGACGGCACTGCCATCTATCTGACCATGGCGTCGATCTTCATCGCCGATGCGATGAAGATGCCGATGTCGATCGGTGAGCAGCTCGGCCTGCTGGCGTTCATGATCATCGCCTCGAAGGGCGCCGCCGGTGTCACCGGTGCCGGCCTGACCACGTTGGCCGGCGGCCTGGCCTCGCACCGCCCGGAGATGGTCGACGGTGTCGGTGTGATCGTCGGCATCGACCGGTTCATGTCCGAGGCCCGCGCCTTGACCAACTTCGCCGGCAACGCGGTGGCGACCCTGGTGATCGGCCGCTTCACCAACACCGTCGATTTCGGTCAGGTCGAGAAGACACTGTCGGGCAACGACCCGTTCGACTATTCGACGCTGAGCGATGACCCGCACGGAGCCGAACGGTCCGCCGAAGAGGTGGAGTACGCCGCCGGCGGCGCCGCCGGACGGAAGTCCACCGACGACTGAACAGGTGGCCGACGCACCGCGTTGACCCACGCCCCGGGCCCACACTGGGCTCGGGGTGCTCAACGCTGTCCTCAATCGCTCGAGGTAGTCCTCGCGCGGGATCTCCACCGCCCCCAGCGAGGCAAGGTGATCGGTCACCCACTGCACGTCGAGCAGTCGGTCACCACCGGCTGTGCCCAGGAGATCCACCAACCCGACCAGGGCAGCCTTGGAGGCGTCCCGCCCGCGCTGGTGATCATGAAACATCGACTCCCCGGCAAACAACCCACCGATCGCCACCCCGTACAGGCCACCGACGAGTTCGCCGTCGGCATCCCACGTCT
>JAKDKP010000121.1 GCA_030453285.1 Propionibacteriales bacterium | reverse complement strand
TCACCGTCAGGCGAAGAACATCATGGCCACCCAGGCGATCGCGACCGGTGTCCCGATGCTGACCGCCGGCGACGAGTTCGGTCGTACGCAGCAGGGCAACAACAACGCCTACTGCCAGGACTCGCAGATCTCCTGGGTGCACTGGGACAAGCGGGAGGAGTGGGGCGATCTGCTGGAGCTCACTCGTACGCTGCTGCATCTCCGGCGGGAGAACTCGTCGTGGCGCCCCGGCGAATACCGCCACGGTGCCGAGGTGCTGGCGGCCGACGGCACCCCCACCGGCCGCAAGGACCTGGCGTGGTTCAACGGGATCGATGTCGAGATGAACGAGGGCGACTGGGCCGACGAAAACCGACGCTGCCTGGGCATGTACGTCTCCGATGCCGATTCGGCCTTCCTGACCTGGTTCCACAGCGGCACCGAGTCGCTGGAAGTCGCCCTGCCCGGCCAGCCCTGGGCCCAAGCCTGGAGCGTGGTCGCGCACACCGGTGAACCCGACGAATTCGGTGGCGACGAGGTCACAGGCTCGCTGCACGTCCCCCCACGGACCGTCGTTGTGCTGCGCGCCCGGCTCTGAGCCGAATCGACCCCATTTTCGACATCCAGTCGAGGCAGATCGCCGCGGCCAGCGCGAGTCCCGCCGACTGGATGTCGAATGTTGGAGTCGCGGGCATGGCGACCGATAGATTGTAGCCTGTGACGTCGACACCATCGGACCATCCGCCCGACGAGACCACGCCGGCCAAGAAACGAGCACCCCGCAAGGCCGGCACGACCAAAGCCACCAGACGAGCGTCGAAGAAGACCAGCCCGAAGACGCCGGCGATGACGGCAGAGGCCAAGGCCGTCCCGCCGACCACCGGCAGCCAGATCGGTCGCATCCCGATCACCAAGCTGCACCCGGTGATCGAGGGCGGCGCGTACGCGGCCAAGGCCACGCTGGGCGAACTCATTCCGATTCGGGCAACGGTGTTCCGGGAGGGCCATGACGCGGTCAACGCGACGGCTGTCCTCACCAGCCCCTCCGGAGCGGTGCACCGGCTTCCGATTGCCCCCTGTGAACCGGCCGGCTTCGACCGATGGGAGGCACGGGTCCGGCTCGACGAACTCGGCGCGTGGACCTTCCGGATCGAAGGCTGGGACGACCCCTGGGCCACCTGGGTGCACAACGCCGAGATCAAGATCGCGGCCGGGATCGACGTCCAGCTCGTCTGCCGCGAGGGTGAATTGATCTTCACCGAAGCCGCCGTACGGGCCGAGGCCGCCGGCGACCCGTCATCGTCGAACCTGCTCAGGGCAGCCGCAGCCAGCCTGCACTCCCCCCATCAGGCCGAGGACCGACTGGGTCTGGCACTGAACGACCTCGTCCGCCGGGCCATGATCACCCACGGCCCACGCGTCCTCGTCACCAGCACGGCCGAACATCCGATCTTCTGTGACCGCCGAGCCGCCCTGTTCGCCTCCTGGTACGAGTTCTTCCCCCGCTCGCAGGGTGCGGTGCAGAACGCCGACGGCTCCTGGCGCTCGGGGACGTTCGACTCCTCGTACGAGCGACTGGAAGCAGCCGCGGCAATGGGGTTCGACGTGATCTACCTGCCGCCGATCCATCCGATCGGTACGGCCTTCCGCAAGGGCCCCAACAACACCCTCGACCCCGGACCGAACGATCCCGGTTCCCCGTGGGCGATCGGCGCCGCCGAGGGCGGCCATGATGCCATCCATCCCGATCTGGGTGACTGGGACTCGTTCGACCGGTTCGTCGCCAAAGCCCGCGAACTTGATCTTGAGATCGCCCTCGACCTCGCCTTCCAGGCCTCCCCGGACCACCCATGGGTCGCCGATCATCCGGAGTGGTTCTCCGCGCGGGCGGACGGCACGATCGCCTACGCGGAGAATCCGCCGAAGAAGTACCAGGACATCTATCCGATCAACTTCGACCGGGCGCGCGAGACCATGTACGCCGAGGCGCTGCGGATCGTCCGTCTGTGGATGTCGCACGGGATCCGCACCTTCCGGGTGGACAACCCGCACACCAAGCCGATCGACTTCTGGGCGTGGCTGCTGGCCGAGGTGCGACGCACCGACCCCGATGTGCTCTTCCTGGCCGAGGCGTTCACCAAGCCCGAGATGATGCACATGCTGGGCAAGGTGGGCTACCAGCAGTCCTACACCTATTTCACCTGGCGCAACACCGCCGAAGAGTTGACCGAGTACCTGACCGAGCTGTCGACGATCACCGACTCGTTCATCCGGCCCAACTTCTTCGTCAACACCCCCGACATCCTGCCGGTCTACCTCCAGCACGGTGGCCGCAGCGCCTTCGCGATCCGGGCCGTGCTGGGCGCAACGCTGTCGCCGTTGTGGGGCGTCTATTCGGGCTACGAACTCTTCGAGAACCAGGCCGTGCAGCCCGGGTCGGGGGAATACCTTGACTCGGAGAAGTACCAGTACCGGCCGCGCGACTTCGCCGCCGCCGAGGCGTGCGGGGAATCGCTGGCGCCGCTGATCACCCGGCTCAACGAGGTACGTCGCCAACAGCCCGCTCTGCAGCAGTTGCGGGACATCACTTTCCACCGCACCACCAGCGACGACCTGATCGCGTATTCCAAGATCGACGGAACCTCACGCGTGATCATTGTGTGCTCGCTGGATCCGCATCGGGTCGTCGAAGGGCTGGTGCAGCTCGATCTGACCGCCCTCGGCGTCGATGCCCGGGCCGTGCTCGCCGTGCGAGACGAACTGTCCGGGCAGGAGTGGCACTGGGGTCCGCACAACTACGTCCGCCTGTCGCCGCAGACCCCTGCGCATGTCCTGGTCGTCACCGCGGTGCAGTGATGCGGCGCCGATGATCACCGACTGGCCCGATGAGGCCCGCAACGCACTGTGGGCGCACCTGCGGTCGGCGCGGTGGTTCGGCGGCAAAGGCGGCTCCGGGGAACTCTCCGCAGTGATCCCGCTGCCCTGGTACGTGACGCCCACTGACGTCTCGCCGGGTGTCCGGTCCGAGATTGCGGTGATCACCTATCCCGACCAGGTCGAGCACTACCACCTGCTGCTCGCGTACGGAGACCTCGCCGACAACTTTGGCGCCGTGACGCTGCCTGGTCACGGCAGGGTCTCCGTTGGTGATGCCTGCACCGATCCACGGACCAGACGGCTGCTGTGGCAGGCGATGGCGACCGAGCAGGTGCTCACACAGGACGCGACGACCGACGGGATCGGAGCCGAGTTGGTCATCGGAGCCGATGACTCCGCGGCGGCTTCACTCGACGAGGACGTCAGTGTCTTCGGTGGTGAACAGTCCAACACCTCTCTGATCATCGGCGAGACGTTGATCATGAAGCTGTTCCGCAAGCTCGAACCCGGACGCAATCTCGACATCGAACGCCATCGTGACCTGGCCGACGCGGGCAACACCGACATCGCGGCTCTGCACGGCTGGGTCGAGGCTCGTTGGATCACCGGTGATGGCGGAACCCACGACGTCGACTTGGCCATGATCATCGAACAGTTCGCCGGAGTCCAGGACGGGTGGAGCCTGGCCCTGCAGATGTGCGCCAGCGGTGCCTCCTTCGCGCGGGAGGCCGGGGAGCTTGGTGCTGCCCTGCACCGCGTGCACCAATCGCTGGCCGCCGACGTCGATGACGCCCGGATCAGCGGTGATGCGCTGGCCGACACGCTGGATCAGCAGCTTGCCGAGGCCATCGCCGTCGCCGACGTACTTGCCCCGTACGCCGACGGTCTGCGGCAGCGCTTCGCGGTCCTGCGGGGCCGCACGATCGACGTCCAACCGGTGCATGGTGACCTGCACCTGGGTCAGGTCCTGCACTCCCGTACGGGCTGGAAGATCATCGACTTCGAAGGCGAGCCGGTGAAGTCGATGGCACAGCGCAGAATGCCCGCCTCCCCGTGGCGGGACGTGGCCGGCATCCTGCGCTCGTTCAGCTATGTCGCGGCTTCGGTTGACGGCGATGAGGCGGCGGCCCGCGCCTGGGCTGCCGAGGCCAGCGATGCCTTCCTGGCTGGCTATCGCCCGAGCGGCTGCACGCTCGCAGAGCAGGATCTCCTGACGGCCCAGATCGCTGACCGGGCCGCGTACGAAATCATGTACGAGACCCGGAATCGACCGGACTGGGTGCACATCCCGCTGCATGACGTGGCCGCGCTCGCCCACTGAGGGCCTAGGGCACCCGGTGCAGCCAGGCGTCGGTCCCGAACTTCCTGATCACGCGCTCCTCGGCCTCGGCCACGGATTCTTCAGCGATCCAGCCGGGTGCCAGGCCGTACCGTCCGCCGAACGAAGCAACCATCCGGTCGATGACCTCGGCACGTTCGAGACCGGTCTGACTGCGCAACGGGTCGACCCGCTTGGCCGCGCTCCTGGTCCCCTTGTCCGACAACTTCTCCCGGCCGATCCGCAGCACCTGGACCATCTTTGCCGCGTCCATGTCGTAGGCCATCGTCACGTGATGCAGCACCGCGCCACCGGCAAACCGCTTCTGCGCCGCACCGGCGATCTTGCCGGCAGGTGAGGTGATGTCGTTGATCGGCTGGTACGTGGCAGCAATCCCGAGGTCGTTGAGGGCACCGAGCACCCAGTCGTCGAGGAACGCGTACGACTCGACGTACGACAACCCCGAGACCAGCGACTCGGGAACGTACAACGAGTAGGTGATGGTGTTGCCCGGCTCGACGAACATCGCGCCGCCACCGCTGATCCGCCGGACGACGGTCACGTCGTGCTCGGCGGCGCCGGCCAGGTCCACCTCGTTGCGCACGGACTGGAAGCTGCCGATGATCACTGCATTCGACGCCCACTCCCAGACCCGCAGGGTCGGTGGGCGTGCCCCCGATCCCACCTCCTCGGTCAGTACCTCATCCAGCGCCATCTGCAGGGCCGGTGCCCGCGGGGCGTCGTGCACGAACTGCCATTGGTGGTCGTGCCAGCCGGTCGCTCCGGTCAGCGCCCGCCGGACAGCAACCGCGACGGCCTCGGGGGAGAAGCCGAGCATCTCCACTCCGTCGCCGAGGACGGCCCTGACCCGAGCGGCGACCTGCGCTGCCGGCATGTCGACCGGTGTACCGGTCAGCGCGGCGTTGATGCGTGGCAGGGCATCGTCGGGTTCGAGGAAGAAGTCCCCGCTGATCTGGGCTCGCAGGACCGTGTCGTCACCGACGTCGAGGTCGGCCACCACGAGCTTGCCGCCCGGGACCTTGTACTCGCCGTGGACATCTGGGTGATCACCATGCACATCCGGCACAACGGCCCGGATCGAGTGGTTGTTCCCCGTCCGGGCAGTTGCCTTGGCGCGATGCCTGGGCCCGACAGTGGCAGACTGCGCAGGGGTGCACATCGGTTGCGGACGTGACCGGACCGGCCCACTTGACGACAGGAGGACGCAACATGAGCATCCCAGGACTCTCCGCCGTCGACCTGAGCGGATTCCACGAGGGTCATGATCACGAGCTGTGGCGTCGACTCGGCGCGATCCCGATGGCCGCCGACGATCCCCAGGGCACCGGCGGAACACGCTTCTCGGTGTGGGCGCCGCATGCGCGCCAGGTCCGGTTGGTCGGTGACTTCAACGGCTGGAACGGCGAACAGACACCGATGGAGCGGATCGACGGCACCGGAGTCTGGGCATGCTTCCTCCCCGGTGTGGGCAGCGGCGCCCTGTACAAGTTCGAGGTCCTCGGCGCCGACGACGTGTGGCGCTTGAAGGCGGACCCGATGGCACGGTTCTGTGCAGCGGCGCCGCACACCGCCAGCATCGTGTACGCGTCCGGGTTCGAGTGGAGCGACGACGAATGGCTGTGGTATCGCGGGGAGCGTCAACCGCATGCCGCGCCGATGAGCATCTACGAGGTGCATCTGGGGTCGTGGCGTCAGGGCCTGACCTATCTGGAGCTCGCCGAACAACTCGTCGACTACGTCACCGAGCAGGGCTTCACCCACGTGGAATTCCTGCCGGTCGCCGAGCACCCCTACCGCGGATCCTGGGGTTATCACCTGACCGGGTTCTTCGCCCCCGTCAGCCGGCTCGGCAATCCCGACGAATTCCGTCACCTGGTCAACGCCCTGCACCGGGCCGGAATCGGAGTGATCATCGACTGGGTGCCGGGACACTTCGCCACCGACGAGTGGGCGCTGGCCACGTTCGACGGGACGCCGATCTATGAGCATCCCGACCCCCGTCGCGGCTGGCACCCGGACTGGGGTTCGTGGATCTTCGACTTCGGCCGGCCCGAGGTGAAGTCGTTCCTGGTCTCGAACGCCTACTGGTGGGTCGACGAGTTCCACATCGACGCCCTACGGGTGGATGCGGTCGCCTCGATGCTCTACCTCGATTACTCCCGGCCCGAAGGCCAGTGGACCCCGAACAAGTACGGCGGCAACGAGAACCTCGAGGCCATCGAGCTCCTCCAACAGGTCAACCGGCACTTGTATGGCGAGAAGCCAGGGGTGATCATGATTGCCGAGGAGTCCACCTCCTTTCCCGGCGTCACCAGGCCAGTCGACCAGGGCGGACTCGGCTTCGGATTCAAGTGGAACATGGGCTGGATGAACGATTCTCTGCGCTATCTGGGGCGTCAGCCGGTGCATCGTCCGTACCACCTCAACGAGCTGACGTTCGCGATGGCGTACGCCTACTCGGAGAACTTCATCCTGCCGATCAGCCACGACGAGGTCGTGCACGGCAAAGGGTCGATGTACGAACGGGTGCCGGAGGACGAGTGGCGAAAATTCGCCACCCTGAAGGCGTTCTACGCCTTCCAGTGGTCGCACCCGGGCAAACAGTTGCTGTTCATGGGCACCGAGTTCGCGCAGCAGCGCGA
>JAKDKP010000768.1 GCA_030453285.1 Propionibacteriales bacterium | reverse complement strand
GTTGTTCACATGGGGGTCGGGGGGGGCCTCCGGGGGGCGGGCCCTTGCCTTGGCTGTCGGGGGCGGGGGGCGGGGCGGGGGGCCGCCCATTCCGGAAGGACCGAGACGACCGTGACCGACATCCTCGACGAGCTGCAGTGGCGTGGACTGGTGGCCCAGACCACCGACGAGACCGCACTGCGCCAGGCCCTCGCCGACGGACCCGTCACGCTCTACTGCGGGTTCGACCCCACGGCGCCCTCGCTGCCCTTCGGCAACCTCGTGCAGCTGATCGTCCTGCGGCACCTGCAGCGCGCCGGCCACCGCGTGATCTGCCTGGTCGGTGGGTCGACCGGGCTCATCGGGGACCCACGTCCCAGCGCCGAGCGGGTGCTCAAGACCAAGGAGCAGACGGCCGAGTGGGTCGGGCGCATCCAAGAGCAGGTGCGCCCCTTCCTCGACTTCGAGGGGGACAACCCCGCGATCGCGGTCAACAACCTGGACTGGACCGCACCCATGTCAGCCCTGGACTTCTTGCGCGACATCGGCAAGCACTTCCGCGTCAACCAGATGGTGCGCAAGGACGCCGTGGCCGCGCGACTGAAGAGCGACGAGGGGATCTCCTACACCGAGTTCAGCTACCAGATCCTCCAAGGCCTGGACTTCCTCCAGCTCTTCCGTGAGCACGGGTGCACCCTGCAGACGGGAGGCCAGGACCAGTGGGGCAACCTCACGGCCGGGTCCGACCTCATCCACCGGGCCGAGGGGGAGTCGGTCCATCTGCTGACGACTCCACTGATCACCGACGCCCACGGCAACAAGTTCGGCAAGTCGGAGGGCAACGCGGTCTGGCTCGACGGGGAGATGACCAGCCCGTACGCCTTCTACCAGTACTGGCTCAATGTCGAGGACGCCTCGGTGATCAAGCTGCTCAAGGTCTTCACCGACCGCAGTCGGACCGAGATCGACGAGCTCGAGCGGCTCGTGGCCGACGAGCCCTTCCGCCGCGCGGCGCAGAAGGCCTTGGCCGCTGACATGACGACCCTCGTGCATGGCGAAGGGGCCACCGCGTCGGTCCAGGCTGCCTCGGAGGCGCTCTTCGGCAAGGGCGACCTCGGGGCACTCGACCCGGCCACCCTGGTCGATGCCACCGCTGAGCTGCCCGGCGCCGATGTGCCCGCCGGCACGGGAGTGCTGGATGCGCTCGTCGCCACCGGGCTCGTGGACTCCAAGAATGCCGCCCGTCGGGCCATCGGCGACGGGGCAGTCTCGATCAACGGCGACAAGGTCACCGACGAGGCGCACGTGCTGAGCCCCGGGGAGTACCTCCATGGTCGGGTCGCGGTGCTGCGTCGTGGCCGCAAGAACATGGCTGCCGCACGCCAGTCCTGACGCACCACCGAAGCACCCATCGGGGGCGGAACCACCGGAAATCCGGGGGTTCTGCCCCCGATTTGGTGTATCTGGCAACCGTGACCTAATGTTCTCGATGTCAGCCCGAGAGGGAGGAACGGACACCAAGTGGCA